>JADFXD010000051.1 GCA_015233725.1 Nitrospirota bacterium
ACCAGCGTAAAGGGCAGGTCAAAGCCAAAGAACGGCCCCAGAAACGCCGTCATAATGGCCGAAAAACTCACCGTCAACTGAAACACTATAAACTTCCTGATGGAGTTAAATATTGTCCTGCCATACAAGACGGCCTTTGTGATGGAGAGGAAGTTATCATCGAGGATGACGATATCGCCGGCCTCCTTGGCCACCTCCGTGCCGCTGCCCATGGCAAAGCCCACGTCGGCCTTTGTCAGCGCCGGGGAGTCGTTGACGCCGTCGCCGGTCATCCCCACAACGAGGTTGAGGCCCTGGGCAATCTTTACAAACCGGCTCTTATCGGTGGGCAGCGCCCTGGCCACTACCCTGAGGTCTGGCAGGAGTTGGGCGAGCTTTGTATCCGAGAGTTTGTTTATCTCCTCAGAGGTCATAATGAGGTCGTTTGGGCGTTGTAGGAGTCCGATATCTCTGGCTATGGCCTCTGCCGTCTCGCGCTTGTCCCCCGTTATCATGACCACCTGGATGCCGGCCTCGTGGGCCAGCTTGATGGCCTCAGCCGATTCGGGGCGTATCTCATCCCTGATGCTTATAATCCCCAGGAGCTTTAATCCTGTGGGTATCGAATCATCTGTGATCGATTTTTCGGAGATTGCAAGCGCTATCAACCTCATGCCTCTGCTGGAAAGTTCGTCGATCTTGAGTGCCAGTGCAGCCGAGTATGTACTGTCCATGTCAACGATGTGGCCGCCTTTGTCGTAGTAACCGCGGCAGCCAGATAGTATGATCTCGGGGGCGCCCTTAACGAGGGTATAAATCTTATCGGCCACGCTGACCTCCGTAGCGGAGAACTTCTTGTCGCTGCTAAAGAGGATCGTCTTGTTGACCTTCACGTTGTTGTCTTGCAGGAGGGCTGAGAGTATGTATCTCATCAGGGCCTTTTCCACGCGGTTGCCCCCGACGATCTCATTGACCTTGCCGTCGCTGGTGTTTATGACACAACTGGTGTTTTCCTTTATCGCCAGGGTCAGCAGTTTTCTGATGGGGCCTGGGACGCCGTCAAGGCCGCTAAAGCTGCTTATATCGCCCGTCATAAACTGCGACACCTCCATCTGTCCCCTGGTGATGGTGCCGGTCTTATCCGAAAACAGGATGTTGATGCTGCCGGCCGTCTCTATACCAAGCAACTTTCTGACCAGGACCTTCTCTCTGAGCATCTTTCTCATGTTCATCGACAGCACAATGGCTATCATCATCGGCAACCCCTCGGGGACTGCCACCACTATGATGATAATGGCCAGGATTACGGCCGTAACGGCGTCGTGCAAAAACACCTGCCAGTGAGAGAGGTAGGCCGAGGCCCTCGACATATCAAAGCCGTTGTCTATCAAGACCTTCTTAAACAAGAACGACAGGGCTATAAACGTACCGCCAATGTAGCCAAACCTGCTAATGCCCTCTGCAAGGGAGTTGAGTTTCACCTGAAGCGGGGTCTCTCTGTCCTCCGCCTCGAGCTCCTTTACGAGCTTGCCATAAAGAGATTTCTCCCCTACGACGTTGACCTTCATGACGGCCTCACCGTCTTCAACCACCGAGCCCCTGTATAGGACGTAGGGGTCTGCGAGGTCGTTTACCTCCTTTGGGACGTAGTTCTCCGGGGCCAGCCTTTTCTTTACGGGATCGACCTCCCCTGTCAGGGCGGCCTGGTTGACGTTGAGATCGCCCTCTGCAAGCGTGCCATCTGCCGGTACCTTGTCGCCGGGTTGCAGGAGGACGAAGTCGCCCACGACGATGTCGTTGATGGAGACCTCGGTGATATGGCCGTTGCGAAATACGTTTATCGTTATCCGCGAGGCCTCTTCCTGTAGGTTTCTGAATGAGGTCTCGTTCTTATGCTCTGACAGTGTGGCAACAGAGGTCGCTATCACGACGGCGATTGCTATGCCCACCCCCTCATACCACTTGGCGAAACCAAACACCGCCAGTATGGTAATAACCACCAGCGCCACTAACAAGATGATAATTATCGGGTCCTTAAAATTACCGATGAGTTTCTCCCAAAACCCCTCTATCTCAGGGGGCGCCAGTTGGTTTGACCCATGCTGCTGTCTCGACTTCTCAACAGCCCCCGTATCTAAACCGCTATAGGTAAATTTCATTAACTACTCCTTGCCATAAACTAAGAAAAGGGAAAGAAGGAGGGCGGCGGAGCTTCTTTTCCGCTCCAGGACGCTTCGGCCCTCCTCAGACCTCCCCTGCAAGGGGACCAGTCCCCTTCCATAATGCTCAAGGCTGATTCTACATTATAGATCGAAGTCTGCCGGGTTTATCCCTACGGCGTTGCAGGCTTCTCTGACGGCCTTTTTTTCACTGGGGTCGAAGTTGCCATCGGCCCCGCCAATGATGATCCCTACCTGGATTACAGCCCTTGCCTGGTCTTCCTTCTTTTTCAGCTTTGATATTGCCTGGATTGCCTCGATCTTGCCAAAATCGAAGTCCTTGCTCAACTTGTCGCAGTAGAAGTCGAACTTGTCCCTCAATTCAGCCGCTGGAAACACCTTGAGCATATCGTTGGCCATGATAAGGGCAGCGGTTTTTTGTCTTTCGGATTGGTCGATAGTGCCATCCGCCGCGGCAACAAGGGCGCACATAGCCATTGCGCCGTTTGCGAAGTCCGCGTTCTTAAACTGCGAAACCTTGTTGTGAAGCGAGTTGTTCATATGACTTACGCTGTCTTTTAAGTTGTCCCAAAATCCCATGTCTTTATTCCTCCTACTTAATTGTTAGGTACGGTTATTATCTCTCTTAACGCATCATCTGGAACCCCTGCGTAAAGCATCTTCTCGCCTGTCTTGCAGTATTAAAGCGATGGCATCAGCAACGTTTTGTCTACACTCCTGCAATGTCTTTCCTTGCCCGTTAGCGCCAGGTATTTCAAGACAATATCCTATATACCACTCATCCTCTCTCTCTATTATTACGGTAAATTCGTTGTGCATCTATACTATCTCCTTAGACGGCCTCTATCTGTAGTAATTACTAATCGAGTTTATCAGGTACTCGCAAAATCTTACGGCATCTTTTATAATATCTAACGATACAACACGTTGAGTTGACCCTGTGTGAGCTATGTCATGTCTGACTTCCATTAATGTACTATAATTTTGCTTTAATGTTTCAAAATCGTCTCCATGTGGTAGTTGTTGTTTAAGATGATATTCTACTTTATTCCAGAATGTCTTCTGGAAATTATCTTTTATCTTACCATAACTAAGACCACGAGATATCGCTTTACCCATCGATTTCTTGATTTGCTCCGATATATGATTATAACCTATTTGATTAAAAATCAAAAACTTAACATGCGTTTCAAACTCTGCGTGAAATAAAACTATAGCGTATTCATAGAGTTTATTTGTTAAGTAATCACTTTTGTCCAACATTCCCTCAGAAATCTTTTTCTCTATTTCTTTTAACAAGTGTTTGGTGCGTTTTAGCATAATCCATTAAGTCCTATGTATCCAAATGTAGTAACTTCTTTACCAGACTTTCTAATATATCAAATCTTGTTTTTAACACTTCTTCAACAACATTAACCCTACTCTTAATGTTTTTCATGTACTCGTCATTGTTTTGCATATCATCATACAGCTGTTTAACGTATTGCTCATTTAGTTTATCAGAGTATTTGCTGACAATTACCATAAAAGAATCCAGTAAGGCCAGATTTAACTTCCCGCTTACAATATGAAATGGTGTGTCACCAAGAGATTTGTGTATCAACTTACAGGTATTTTCAAACATTTCTTTCTTTTGGTTATATTCAGGTTCAGTCAATTCTTTGTTATTTCTCATATACTCATTAAGGAATTCCTTCATCGGTTCCTTATACTTCTGCCAATTATGAAGTGAAAAGAATCGTAATATCCACTCAGTGTCACTTAGCGCTTCATCAGGATAAGGCATGATAGGTTTACGCGTTAATTTTTTCCATTCTATAGACTTATTGAGTATTTCAAGAAGTTCATAAAAGTTTCCGTAATATATCGCCTTTCTTATCTCCATTGGCGTTAAAAGCAATCCACCAGTATTTAAGCGCTCAAAGATATAGAACATACTCCTTGTATCATCTGGCTGTATCTGCCTTACGGTAACAGCCCACAAAACCCTGTCATCCAACCATCTCTTATCATCATCATTAAGCTCTTCGTATGATTGCCCATTCCATGTATCCCTGACACATTCAAGCTTAAATTCCTCAAAGTTTTCCTTTTTGTTGAATATCTTCTTAAAAGATAAATTAGCCAAGTTAATGTTATGCTTAGGGAAAAGCCCCTTATAAAAGAAATAAATACTCAAAAGCCTTTGTTGTCCATCTATTATTAGTGACCTGTTTGTATTTTTTTCTTGATAAATAAAAATAGGAGGAACTGGTAGACCTAAGAGAAAAGATTCTATTAATTTACTTGCCTTTGCCTTTTCCCATTTGAAGGCTCTCTGAAAAGATGGTATTTTTATTGGATCCGTCTCTTTCTCTATTTTCTTAATCCAGCCAGATAATTCCATATCACTATGATAGGTAACGAAATCATATCTATCTATGGGTAGAACGTCCGCTTCTTCTGGTATCCCACCCTCTATTTCAATATCATCTATGATAAGCTCACTCATTATTGCCTCCTTGTTGAAGTTGTAATATAATTATACACTTTCTCCATAACAGTTTGTCAATATTTCAGATTTCACTTGCCTGAATAAGCACCTAGCCGTGAATATTACAACAAAGGCCAGAGCATTACGGGGTCAAGGGGACTTCTTCGTGGCCGGGGTGCCTCACCCCTCCCCTTGCAGGGGGGTCTGAGGGGGGCGGAGCCGCCCCTTTTTTTTTCTTTTCTTTACCCCACGACGTCGAGGTGCCTGACCCTGAAGTTGACGCCGAGGTCGTCTGCGATGGCCTGACACGCCTTGATATCTACGCCGGCCATCTCGACGACAGTCAGCGTGACAACCGGGATGTAATGCCGCGCCTCCCTGGCAAACCCCAACAGCCCCTCGTAGGCGCCCTTAAACTCCGGCTTACACAACCGCTCGTAGGTCTGGGCATCCTGGGCGTTGAGGCTTATGCTGATGTGATCGACGACACCGGCGAGCTGGGGTAACACGTCCTGATCGTTAATGAGATTGCCCTGACCGTTTGTGTTGACCCTGACCGTGCCACCCCTTGACTTAACGTACCTGGCAACGCCCTTGACCACATCAAGCCTGATCAATGGCTCGCCATAGCCGCAAAAGACGACCTCCTTGTAGGCAACCGGGTCGCCTATGGCCGCGATGATCTCATCGACACCTGGCTCGCTTGGGAGCCTCATGTTGTGACCCTTGACGAAGTCGTTTTTGTAGCGGATGCAGAAGATGCACTCGTTTGTGCAACGGTTTGTCAGGTTTATGTAGAGGGAGTCGCGTATCTTGTAGGTTATCGTCCCCGATGACGCAACCTCGCCCACGCCAAAGAGCCTCCTGGCGTTGTTGGAGGTTATGCGCGATACGTCCTGTGGCGATATGCCTCGCACCTGGGCAATCACTCCGGCCGTGTAGTTGAGATACGACGGCTCGTTGCGCTTGCCCCTGTAGGGCTGGGGGGCGAGGTAGGGGGCGTCGGTCTCGATAAGGAGCAGGTCGTCGGGTACCATCTGGGCGATGTCCCTTAGCTCCTGCGCCTTTTTAAATGTCACCACGCCTGAAAAAGATATGTACAGCCCCCGCGAGATCAAGACCTCCGCCATGCGCATATCACCGGAGAAGCAATGAAGCACGGCGTTTTTTACGCTGCAGCCGGTAATGATTTCAAGTGTGTCCTGTATTGCCTCCCTGCTGTGGATGACAAGGGGAAGGTCAATCTCCTGCGCCAACTCTATGTGGCGCACAAAGACGTCTCTCTGCACGTTGCGAGGTGAGTGGTCGTAGTGGTAGTCCAGGCCGGTCTCTCCCACGGCAACGACCCTCTTATCGGCGCAGAGGGCCTTGAGTTGGTCATAGGTTTCCCCCTCCGTGAAGGTGGAGGCGGTGTGGGGATGAATCCCCACCGTGGCATAGATAAAGCCGTACTCCCTCGCAATCCCTATGGCGGCCATTGAACTCTCAACATCGGTACCGATGGTTATCATCGCCTCAATGCCGGAGTCCATCGCCCTGAGGATACAGGCATCCCTGTCGGCGTCAAACTGCCCCATCTCCAGATGACAGTGGGAGTCTATCATTGCCTACCCATATTGATTATATACGAGAAGAGAAGAAAGAAGGGGGCGGCTCCGCCCCCCCTCAGACCCCCCTGCAAGGGGACCAGTGCCCTTGACCCCATAATTATCAACCCTAACCTTATCAATATATTTATGTCCATGTACTTATACGTTTAGCTCAACCCTCCTTATTTCTATGTATAGCCTCATTATACTCGCTGCCACAAAGGACATGTAAGTCCCCGTCACAAGCGTTGACATGACCACCCCTGCCTTGCCTAGCTCACCCACCGCCATAGTGACTATCGTCACCGTTACGGTTAGCATACACAGGTGCGCAAACAGCATCAGCGAGTTAAACAGATTACCCTTGACCATGTAAAAACTCCTCCTCATCGCGCCTATGGCAGATATGTCCTCATTTAATATTATGACAAAAGTGAACATAAAAAAGTAACCAACCAGGATCGACGGGATCAGAAACAGGAATACTCCCAAAAATAACAGAACCCCCGTAACCACGGCCACAAAAAACAGGACGCCCCCCCGACTCAGCGTAAAGAGCAATGCCCTGTCCACCGATATCGACCTGCCAAAGATGGCCTCTCTGACCATGACGATAGTGACCCCATGAGCCAAGGCCTGGAGAAAGTAACTGATCGTGCTCAACACAATGAGGCTGCCAAAGATGTCCTTGAGCATCAGGAGCATCTCTTCAGGAGTCTTTGCCCCCGAGAGGTCTATCGAGCCTCCAAGGGTGAGGTTTGAGATTATCAGCGAAATCAACGATGCTATAATTGTGGGTGCAATTATAGTAATGTTGTTTTTGATCAGCCTTAGGCTCTCAATAAAAATAAATCTTATGAGCATAATTGTTATTTAATAAACTACAATATATAATATAATTTTACAAGGTGTTTTTATGAGAGGTATAGATAATAATCGCGACTATGTAGATAGAATGCGGCAAAGGGGGAAGATAGATGCTTGAACTTCACTTTGGTAACATGATGGAAGAGGTGATAGGAGAGAAGGGACTTTCCGTGAGTCAGATAGAGAGACTGCGTGAAAATGTCCTTGACGCCCATAAACAGATACAAGAGAGGAAGTGGAAGGACCTTGCCTTTTTAGACCTGGCACATCAGAAAACCGACGAAATAAAGAAAATGGCTGCACAAATCAAAGAATCATCGGACTATTTTCTCCTGCTGGGCATTGGTGGGTCGGCCATGGGGCCAAAGGCAATACTTGAGGCGCTAAAACCATTTCACAACTACCTCAACAGGCCGTGCATATTTATCTATGACAACATCGACCCCCGTACCCTGCACGCCGTGCTGTCCATCATCGACCCCACGAGGACAACGGTAAACGTGGTGACAAAGTCCGGCAACACGGCTGAGACCATTGCCTCTTTCATGGTCATGTGGGCCAAGTTACAGGAGGTGCTTGGCGATGATGCCGCTGACAGGTTTATTATCACGACCAACCCCCAGATGGGCATCATGAGGGATGTTATTATCTCGGAGAAGTTGCAATTTCTGGGTATCCCCTCTGATATCGTTGGCCGGTATTCGGTATTAAGCGCGGCCGGTCTGTTGATGTCCGAGGTAGCGGGGATTGATTCGGACGAGCTGCTCAGGGGCGCCCAGGATATCGTCCAGAGGTGCAGCAAAGAGGAGCTGTGGGAGAATCCTGCCTACCTGTTTTCGGCGCTCCTTTTCTTGATGAGCACCGAGGAGAATCGCAACATAAACGTGATGATGCCCTATGCCGATGGCTTAAAGTATCTGTCGGAGTGGTTTTGCCAGTTGTGGGCGGAGAGCCTCGGAAAGCTCGGCTTTGGCATAACGCCCTACCCTTCCGTGGGCACGACCGATCAGCACTCGCAGTTGCAGCTCTGGATGGAGGGACCAGAGGACAAGGTCGTCATCTTCATCAACATAGACGACTACGGGCAGGATGAGCGCATACCGGATGTCTTTACCAATATCAAGGGTTTTGCTAACCTCTCTGGTCGCTCACTCAACGAGCTCATCAAGGCCGCCGCCGAGTCCACAAAGTGTGTCCTCTCCGGTTCGGCAAAGCCAAATATGACCATCAACATATCACAGCTAGATGCCTATCACATTGGGCAGCTCTTTATGTTCTTTGAGATATCTACGGCCTTCCTGGGCTTTCTCTTTGGGGTCAACCCGTTTAATCAACCGTGGGTGGAGACGGGTAAGAACAGTATATTTGGCATGTTTTCCAAGACATGCCCAACAGAAGAAATGACAGGCATTGAGAGTATACGGAAAAATGGTATATGCTGGAAATTGTGACCTCCCTCACAGAAACGTTAAATGTCTAAATTTAGTTGACAATTGTTAATAAAATAAATTACACTAATCACTATTAGAATGTTTGATTATAAATAATGGAACTGAAGGATGCCGGTAGCAGATGAGTGTATTTGAGGAGTTAAAGAAACAGATACTGTTTGAAGGCCTGAATGACGAGGAGTTAGCGACGCTAATTGATCTGGTAGAACCTATAAACTATGAGAAAGGCTCTCCCATAATCAGGGAAAAAGAACCCACCAGAGGCATATTTCTCATTAAGAGCGGCGAGGTGGAGATAACCAAGAAGCTCCCCATCGATCTAAAGACAAAGATGCTCATAACGGTCAGAAACATGCAGAACTGTTGCGAGATACGAAAGACGCCCTATGGTTGGCGTCAGGTGTTTGCCTCCCTCATAGAGGGCCAGTATTTTGGGGAGTTGTCTGTGGTTGAGGGCAAGAAGAATCACGGCGCTGACGGCGATGCCGTGGATGACTGCGAGTTGTACCTCATAAGGACCAATCACTTTTACGACATAGAGGCCAGCAACCCGTTGATGATGCTCAAGATACTCCGCACAATGGCGAGGGTTGCCTCAAAGACGGTGCGTTATCTGGACAGGCAGTTGTTGAAGCTGTTAATTGGATTTTAGGCGGGCAATTGTCCGGTGACTTTGAGTATTTTTATATAATACAGCCCAGCGCCTGTAAGGGGCGACCGACCAGCGACTGTAAGGAGATATCCGATCAATTTAAAGAGGTGGTGAAGAGACAATGGCCATTTTTGATGAATTAGTAACGCAGAGTCTTTTTGAGGGGCTTAATGCGGAGGAAATAAGTAAACTGGCCTCCTACATTGAGGATAGAAAGTATAGCAAGGGAGGGTTTGTGTTTAAGGAAGGCGACCTGACCAGCGGTATCTATATGGTGAACACCGGCAAGGTAGAGATAAAGCGGAAGTTGCAGCTCGATACAAAGACGAAGATGGTGATAATGTTGCGCAACATTCAGAGCGACGAGGTGAGGCACACGTCTCACGGGTGGGAGAACCGTTTTGCCACGATAGAGAAGGGGCAATTCTTTGGGGAACTATCCGTGATAGAGAATCGGAGGAAGCACTCCGCCGAGGCGATAGCGGTTGAAGACAGTCATCTGTTTCTGTTGAAGGCCAGTATATTCAGCGAGCTCGAGGTCTTATCCCCAACGACGATGGTCAAGGTCATGCGCGCAATAGCGAAGAACATGTCCTCTAGCGTACGCCTCCTCGACAAGCGAATACTAAAGGCCCTCATGGGCAACTAAGAAAAAGAAGAAGAGAAGGGGGGCGGCTTCCGCTTCTTTACCGCTGCAGGTTGCACCTGCCCCCACACAAGGGGTCATGGACCCCTTGACCCCGTAATTATCTACTCGTGCCCATGAGGGATTTATGTACCCTTTATTTCTTTACTGCTGGTTCTGTTCGGCTTTTAAGTGTTTTTTCTGCTGGTTCTATCTGTTGCCTTGCCGGTTTTTCTACAACGATCTGTTGGGTGTCTTTGGCTACCGGTTGTTCTACAGGCTGTTGATTCCCTGCGTCTTTAATCTCTTTGACCTCTTCTGGGGCTATTGTGATAGCTTCCTCTCTATATGGTTTCATAAACACGGCGCCCAGCGGTGGGACCTGCAGGTTCAGAGAGAAGGGTCTGCCCTGCCACCATAAATCGTCGGCGTGGAAACCTCCCCAGTTGCCAACGTTGCTGCCCCAGTATCTCTCACTGTCGCTGTTAAGCAGCTCTTTATAAAAACCGCCCTTTGGGACGCCCACTCTATAGTTTGTCCGTGGCACAGGCGTGAAGTTAAATACACAGACGATGAAGTCATCGGGGTCCTTTGCCTTCCTTATGAAGGATACGAGACTGCTGGTGTAATCGCCAAAGTCGATCCATTCAAAGCCCTGATGGTTGAAGTCTACCTCGTAAAAGGCTCTTTCGTTTTTGTAGATTTGGTTTAGGTCTCTGACAAAGTCCATGAGCTTCTTGTGCGGCTCATAATCGTTCAGGTGCCAATCCAGGCTTGTATCGGCGTTCCACTCCTTCCATTGCCCAAACTCACCGCCCATAAAGAGGAGCTTTTTGCCAGGCTGGGCGTACATGTAGGCGTAGAGTGACCTTAGATTGGCAAACTTCTGCCACATATCACCGGGCATCTTATCTAGCATGGAGCGCTTGAGGTGAACCACCTCGTCATGCGAAAACACGTTGACAAAGTTCTCCGTAAAGGCGTACAGGAGGGCAAAGGTGAGGTTATTGTGGTGGTATTTCCTGTGCACGGGGTCCTTCTGGAAGTACTTGAGCATGTCGTGCATCCAACCCATGTTCCACTTCAGGCTGAATCCCAGTCCCCCCAGGTATGTCGGACGGGACACCATCGGCCACGACGTGGACTCCTCGGCTATGGTCATAATGCCGGGGTGATATCCATGCAAGACCTCGTTGAAGCGCCTGAGCAGGTCTATGGCCTCGATGTTTTCCTTACCGCCATACTTATTTGGCAGCCACTCACCGTGTTTCTTTGAGTAGTCGAGGTAGAGCATTGATGCTACGGCATCCACCCTCAGCCCATCCAGATGATACTTATCCAGCCAGAACAGGGCGTTGGCGATCAGAAAGTTTGAGACCTCATTTCTGGCATAGTTAAATATCAGGGTGCCCCACTCCTTGTGCTCACCCTTGCGCGGGTCGGCGTGTTCGTATAGCGCCGTGCCATCAAAATAGGATAGCCCGTGGGAATCCCTTGGAAAGTGAGCCGGCACCCAATCCATTATAACACCGATGTTGTTTTCATGGCACTTATCGACAAAGTACATAAAATCATCAGGCGTACCATGACGCGATGTACAGGCGAAATATCCCACTGGCTGGTATCCCCACGATTCATCCAGGGGATGTTCCGTTACAGGCAATAGCTCTATGTGCGTGTAGCCAAGGTACTTGACGTAGGGGATGAGGGTTTCGGCCAGCTCCCTGTATGTAAGCCACCGGTTGCCATCTTCTGGTACCCTGCGCCAGGAGCCCAGGTGTACCTCGTATGTGCTGACGGGTTCTTCGAGGTAGTTGCGTTGTCTGCGATTGTTTAGCCATGCCTCATCGTTCCACTTGTACTTGTTGATGTCGTAGACGACCGATGCGCTCTTGGGTCTGACCTCTGCGTAGAATCCATATGGGTCTGACTTGATCCCCAGGTAGTCGCCATGTCGTCCCCTGAGCTCAAACTTGTATATGTCGCCCTCTTGCAGTCCTGGCACAAATATCTCCCATACACCAAAGGAGCCTCGCAGGCGCATCTGATGCCTTCTGCCATCCCAATTGTTGAAATCGCCAATGACACTGACCCTCAGCGCATTTGGTGCCCAAACGGCAAAGAACACACCAGTGATGCCATTTATCGTCGTGACGTGGGCACCTAACTTCTCGTACTGCTTGTAATGGGTGCCCTCGCTTATGAGGTGGAGGTCAAAGTCCGATAACACTGGTTCAAACGAGTACGGGTCATACATATCTGCCTTGGTATCGTCAGCGTATACGACGTTTAGCTTGTAGGGGAAGAAGACGTTTGTCTGCTCAACTATCGTTTCAAAAAAACCCTCCTGCCTGTTCCTGGTTGCCTGATAGACCTTTTTGGTAGCGTCTGTGCGTACAACGTACAACTCCTTTGCGTCGGGGCTGAATACCCTTATGGCAATGGCGTCTTTGTCGTTGACCTTGATATGATGCATACCAAGGACGGAAAAAGGGTCTGAACAGGTTGCATTAATCAGTTGCTCGATCTGCTCGTTTAAGTTCATACATGTCTCCTTGATTAAATTTTTCTCTCATAGCGCTATTTCTTATATATTAGCGCTGGGCTTACTTACTCACCAGGATAACGACAGAGCGTGGCCAGACCATGTAGTGAGACTGTTCATTCATAAAGACCTCGTTCCCTATCTCTGTGATATCAAAGGGGTGCTCCTGTGCGGTATCAACGGACCTGAACCATCGCCTGTGGGTGAAGGGTTTTGGCAGTGCGAAGTTTAGCTCTTCCCAGTATGCGTTTGCTATGAGGTAGATATCGCTCTCTTGCCCCTCACCGCATAGCAGCATTGCAATCGACCTGGAGTCATGAGACATGTCAGGTTTACCGATCTTGACGCCATGCCAGGAGACGGAGGTTGCGTCCTCGTCCAGGAAGCTCTCTGGCCTTAGGAGCTTGTGCTGCTTTCTGAACCGGATCATGAGCTTAAAGAACCTGAAGATGTCTTCATTTGTCTTTGTCAGTTCCCAGTTAAACCAACTCAATTCGTTGTCCTGACAATAGGCGTTGTTATTGCCGTTTTGTGTGCGTGCTATCTCATCGCCGGCCAGGAGCATGGGAACCCCTTGGGAGACAAACAGCAGTGCGGCAAAGTTCTTCATCTGCTGTCTGCGAAGCCGGCTTATATCCTTAGATTTAGCATGTCCTTCCCAGCCACAGTTCCAACTGAGGTTGTCATCGGTGCCATCCCGGTTGTTTTCACCGTTATTGGCGTTGTGTTTGGTATTGTAGGAGACGAGGTCATTGAGGGTAAAGCCATCATGACTGGTAACGAAGTTTATGCTGTGATAGGGGGCGCGATTGCTCTCTTTATACAGCTCCGGGGAGCCCATCAGCCTGGTGGTCAGGGTCTTGACCATGCCGCCTTCTCCCCTTACAAAGCGTCTGATGTCGTCACGAAACTTCCCGTTCCACTCGGCCCATCGTCCCCAGTTGGGGAATGTCCCGACCTGATACAGACCGGCGGCATCCCAGGCCTCTGCTATCAACTTCGTGTTGGCCAGGATTGGGTCGGCCGCTATGCGCTCTAGCAGCGGCGGATCGTTGAGCACCGCACCCGTCCGGCCACGCCCAAGGATTGAGGCCAGGTCAAATCTAAAGCCATCCACGTGCATATCCATTACCCAGAACCTCAGACAGTCAATGATCATGGTACGCACTACGGGATGGTTACAGTTGAGCGTATTTCCACAGCCGGAGTAGTTGTGGTAGTGGCCGTCTATGGGGTCAATTATGTAGTATGTGGAGTTGTCTATGCCCTTGAACGAAAACGCCGGTCCAAGCTCATTGCCCTCGGCGGTGTGGTTAAAGACAACGTCCAGGATCACCTCGATGTTGGCCTCGTGCAGCTTACGTACCATGTCTTTGAATTCCCTTAGTTGGCCGCCGTTTTTGCTGTCTGAGGCATATGACGCCTTTGGGGCAAAGAAGGATATGGGCTGGTATCCCCAGAAGTTTGTGAGCCTTTGGCCCGTGGATGGGTCTATACGGTCTGAGTCCATCTCCTCAAACTCGGCGATGGGCAGCAGTTCAATGGCGGTTACGCCAAGTTCCTTGAGGTAGGGGATCTTCTCGACAATCCCGGCGTAGGTGCCAGGGGTCTGTACCTTTGATGATGGATGGGCAGTGAAGCCGCGCACGTGGACCTCGTAGATGATCGAGTCACGCAGCGGGTTCTCCAGGGGTTTATCGTATCCCCAGTCGTAGTCGTCTTCTATGACGAGGGAGCGGCGGATGTTTACGAATCTTTGTTCCTGGTCGTCTCCCCTGCGCCTGTCTATCTTGCCCCAAGTGGAGGCTCCGGTTAGCGCCGTCGCGTATGGGTCGAGCAAGACGGTATCGGGGTTGTAGCAGTGAATGGGGTACATGTCCTCGGTCTGGCGCTCCATGCGGTAACCGTAGCGTGTCTGAACCCCTACGCCCTTGACAAATACATGCCAGATATCCCCTGTCTTGTTAAAGCATGGATGCAGCGCAATCTCGGCAACAAGCTCTCTCTCCCCCGGCGCAAATATCACTAGCGTTACAGCGGTGGCGTGCTTTGAAAATATCGCAAAGTTGACCCCGCCTCCCCTGACCGTCGCACCCATTGGCAGAGGGTTACCTCGGAATATCTCCAGATTTCCTACTCTCTTTAAATACAGCATTTATGTCTTTCCTTTCCTGATTTACGAAGAAGGGAAAAAAGGGGGGCGGCGCTGCTTCTTTATCGCTGCAGGTCGCACCTGCCCCCCCTCAGACCCCCCCTGCAAGGGCACCAGTGCCCTTGACCCCATCCTTGCGGCGGCTTGTTTACGGTGATGTGATTATACACAATATTTCTATTAAGCCGACTCTGCACGGTTAATCTTTTAGGGGGCGATTGCGGCGCTCATCGACGAGGCCTTTTATGTACATGTTGTATTCATTATACTCCAGTAGGTAACTGACCGTGTCTTTCATTCTATACGTCCAGTTTTTATCGTTATAGGTGCCTGGGACGTTTATTCTCTCTTCTTCCGGGCTGGATGTCCTGAGGTTATAGTACAGCGACAGCAGGTCGGGCAGCAGGATGATGGTTATGAGTGAGTTAGCGCCCAGGTTTCTGCGTATAATGCTTGCGGCAACCTCGGTTGTCAGATAATTTGGGGCGGCTCCGCTTAACCCAAGCAAGGGGAAGTATTGGTTTCTATCCCAGTTGGGTTCCTCCCACAGTCCCCTCAGGGTTGAGGTGTCATGCACCGACGGGGAGGCCACGGACAGACGCGGATATTGAGCGGGGGGGATGTATGGGGCGTCAGGCTTTGTATACTCCCTGGCCCATCGCTCGATCCTCAACCCCAGTATCTTCATCTCCGCAAGCACGCCCGGTACGCAATCGGGTATTGCCCCAAGGTCCTCGGCACAGACGAGCATGTCCGTTGTCTCAGCCATCATCTTCAGGAGTCTCCTGCCGTTGACCTTCCATATCTCCTCGTGTCTGGGCTTGTTTCTCTCGATGAGTTCATTGAGTTGTTTGCGCTGGACCTCGGGGAGGTTGTTGAATGTCCTTGTCTTGTAGTAAAACCACGTTGGCTGATACTGATATTGGTCCCTGGGGGCCTTGGGGTTTGTGAGCATGACCCTGTCCCAATACAGCTCCAGGAGCTTGTCCTTGATGTGCAACTCCTCGGGCAGGGACATGATGACGTTTTCACTGGATATGTTGTTAGCAAAGATGTAGTTGTCGTTGTTGACACTTGCGAGTAAAAAGTAGTTATTGATGACGCGCTCCGAGTCATTACCAAAGAAGCTCCTGATATAGGATTTCGTAAATGTTGGTATCACCATGTGCTTGAGGGTCTCATCATCAAAGCCGATAACTTTGAGGTCCGTCTTAGATAACCATGAGGCTGGCTCATAGCTGCCCAACACACCGGTGTGTTCCGGCTCCGGTATCTGCCATATGCGGAAGAACCCCAGGACGTGGTCAATGCGATAGGTGTGGTAGAAGTTAGCGGCCTGCTTTAACCTCTGACGCCACCACTTGTAGTCCTCCTTTTCCAGGGCTGCCCAGTTGTAGCAGGGGAAGCGCCAGTTCTGTCCCTTTTCGGAGAACATATCCGGCGGGGCTCCTGCCCTCTGACTCAGGTCAAAGTACTGGCGCTGTGCCCAGACGTCGGCGCTGTCCTCGTTGATCAGTATTGGGATATCGCCCTTGAGCCTCAACCCCATATCTTCAAGCGCCCTGGAGGCCTTTGTCAACTGCCCATCCAACTCAAACTGTACCCAGGCATAGAACATCACCTCGTCGGTGTGCTTGTCCCAGAACCCCTCGATGTCGCTGGTAGAGGGGTTGTTGAGTGAGCTCCAACTTTGCCAGTGTCTTTGCTCGTTGAGGTCCTTCAACACGCGGTAGACGGTGTACTGTTTTAGCCAGGGCTTGGATTGTATCCATGAGAGGATATCCTTATTTGACAGTATCCTCGTTTTATTTAGCGTGTAAATCTTTTTGAGCATCGTCAGCTTGAACTGACCGACCTCGTTGTAGTTGACGCTCTTAAGGGCGTTTAGCGTCGCCGTGGTCTCCTTTATCTCTGTTGCGAAATCCTCCTTCAACTCCAGTTTGTCAGTTGCCAACTCCTGCAACCGGATGTAGATGGGGTGCAGGGCAAAGGCCGTCAGGGCATTGTAGGGGGATGTGTCTCTACCGGTGTCGTTGATAGGCAGTATCTGTATAACATCAAGCCCTGCCTTCTTGCACCAGGCTCCAAATGGTACCAGATCAAGGAATTCACCGATCCCACAGCCCTCCTCCGTCCTTATCGCAGACACGGGCACTGCCACTCCGGTGAGATAGTGTGTTATTGCTCCAAACTTCATTATAACTTCCCTCGCTTAATAGATTTTATTTTACTCGTGACAAGACATCCATAGCTATTATAATAAAAGCCTGTCAAAAATTGATAGAGTTGGGTCAGTGACAATCGCATTAGAAATATTTGCTGCTTTGATTCAGTTACACAATATGAGATAGCACGCACCCATTAAGGGGTCAAGGGGACTGGCCCCCTTGCAGGGGGGGCGAGGGGGGCCAGGAGCGTCCTGGAGCGGGAAAGAAGCGGAGCCGCCCCCCTTTCTTTTCTTTCTTTTAAATCCTCGCGGGGGTATCTTTGTCATTGAACGTGATTATAAACGTGGTTCCGTTTTGGGTTTGTATCTCCAATGTCCCTTTGATCTGCGCAACGAGCGTTCGCACAAGCATTAAACCTAATGTCTCAGTTTCCTCGATATTAATATTGTTGGGCATTCCGATTCCGTTGTCGCTGAAGCTGAGTTCTATGATTGCATCTTCTTTTAAGCGCGCCGTAATCACTATCCACCCCTCTCTCTTGTCGGGGAAGGCATATTTCAAGGCATTGGTCATGAGTTCGTTTAGAATGAGCCCCAATGGCGTTATAGTGTCTATGGATACCGCAATTATATCAACGTTCACATCGAGAGAGATGTGCTCCGCTTCGGTGTTATGACTTTCCTTTAGCGCAGAGACAAGGTCTTTGATATAGTCGCTCAGGTATACCTGTGATAAATTCTTTGCCTTATATAGTTTCTCATGGACCATGGCCATTGAATGTATCCTGTTTCTTGTGTCCTCCAATATCTGTAATGTCTTTTTATCATCAATATCCCTGGACTGGAGGATAAGTATGCTGGTGATGATCTGCATGTTATTTTTTGTCCTGTGGTAAAGCTCCCTTAGCAGGGTCTCTTTTTCCCTGAGAGATTGTTGTATCTGCTCCTCATATCTCCTTCGTTCGGTTATATCCTGTGCCGTGCCGAATATGCTCAGAGCCTTGCCGGATGAATCACGCCTGACGACGCCAAAGGCTTCCATCACCCACTGGCGGCCTGTATCATTTATTATACGGACTGCCACATGGTATGGAGTAGTATCACTATCGAGCGCTTTGCCAAAATTCGTCTGCATAGTTACAAGGTCATCAGGATGTACCAAGCGGGCGAATTCATTAAAAGACGGCACGAACAACCCAGGGGACTGGTCAAATAACCTGTATGCTTCATCTGACCATTCAAGCTCCTGGGAGACAAGGTTTAGGTCCCAGTTTCCCAGATGGGCCACCCTCTGAGACTCCATCAATTGCCGTTCACGCTTTTTGAGCTTCTCCTCAGACTGCTTGCGCTCGGTGATGTCACGGATAATACTGAAAAACACCTTTCTCCCTTGAAAGTCTATTAAATTGATGTTTACTTCAATCGGCATGGAGGTGCCGTCTTTCCTCATATGAGCCAATTCAAACACCGCATGTCCGTGTTTTTGGATCATCGCTATGCGATCGGGTATTTTGTCTCTAAAGTCAGGGTGGTCTAGCTGGTATAGGCTCATTGAAAGCATTTCCTCTTTCATATAGCCAAGACGTTCATAGGCGGTCTTGTTAATGTCTATCAAATTACCGTCCATGTCGATGATAAAGAGGGCATCGATGGAGGATTCAAAGAGTGTCCGAAATTTCTCCTCACTCTGCTGCAGGGCCACCTCCACCTGCTTGCGCTCGGTGATGTCCCTGGCTATAGCATAGGTTATCCCTTTTTCGGGATTGGGATTTGACGTCCACGAAAGCCATCTATAGGTACCGTCTTTACAGAGGAATCGGTTTTCAAAATTAGACACAGTAGCCCCTAATGCAAGGGTATTAGAACCTACTGCCAGTGTTTTATCTTTGTCATCAGGGTGAACAAAATATAAATATGGCTTACTCAATAATTCTTCTTTAGTGTATCCAAGGGTTTTTTCCCAGGCAGGATTTATCTTCCTGAAATAACCGTTAATGTCAGCGATACAGATCATGTCGGAAGATAGAGTGAATATTTCGTCCAACTCATCAAGCAACATTTCCTTGTCTCTTGTAAATACCTTAAGTTGTTCATTGATCAGTAATAATTCCTTTGTACGCTCAGTAACTTTTAGTTCCAGTTCCTCCTTGGATTTCAATAATTGTTCTTCCATGCGCTTACGCCCTGTAATATCATAGTTTGTTCCAAGCATACGGATAGGGGTTCCCTCAGAATCCCGGATCACAATGCCATTGGCTTTTATGTGTCTTACTGTACCGTTTGGATGTAATACTCTAAAATCCGTATCCCATTCTTTCTCACCTCTTAAGGCAGCATTGTTTTCTTCAATTGTCCTATCGCGGTCTTCCGGATGCAGACCATTGAACCATGCCTCGACGCCTCCAGGAAAGGTTTCCCAGGTAATACCGTAGAGTTCGATCATCTTGTCATCCCATGTCATTATGTTATTGGTAATGTCCCAGTCCCAGATACCAAGGCTAGCTGACCTGGTTGCTAATTCAAGACGCTGCTTAACCAAACGGAGTTCTTGTTCCGTCTGCCTGCGCTCGGTGATGTCGATACATGTCCCGACCCATTCCCGAATACTTCCGTCTTCTCTAAAGGCAGGGAAACCACGTGCCAGGAGGTACCTATAAACTCCGTCATGCCTGCACATGCGGTATTCGACCTCATAGGGGCTTTTTGTGGCCACAGCTTTATTCCATAACTGCATGGTATGCTCAACATCATCAGGATGAAGGGCATTCGCCCATCCTGAACCCTTGGCCTCTTCATAGGTCTGACCGGTAAATTTCCTCAATGACGGGATGTCCTCTATAACTTCCCCTTCAGGATTAGTAACCCATCCAAATTGACCCGCCATGTCAACATAAGACCGATAGCGTGCCTCGCTTACAAGCAACGCATCCTCGGCCATCTTTCGTTTAGCGTCAGCTACATTAATGGAAATGAAATTGTGCCTTATAAGATGAACACCCAGTAGCATAAGGCAGGAGACAGCAAGGGTAATTAATTCCGGAATGTCCAGGCTTATCTGTCTACCAGTGGACAGAAAGGCAATAAACCATACGATACGGTGGCCGGTCATCAAGAGCATTGCGGCAGAGATTGATATCCAGGCTGCCTTTCGACTTGCTAAACGGATCAAGAACAGGGAGTATATTGAGGCTAATAGCTGCAGCCCCGTAGACAATAGATATATAATAACGGGAATCATAGAGTTTATCACAATCACACGCAGCTTTGTATAACGGTTCCGGCGACCCTCCAGTTCAAGTAAAAGTAGCTCTCAAACATCTAACTAATTCTAAGCTATATAATCCATAGCTGTCAAGGGAGTGTTTTGCTTGGGTGCATAAATGTTTCATGGGTAACAAATGTCTATTATGGGGTCAAGGGGGCTGGCCCCCTTGCAGGGGGTTCTAAAGGGGGGCGGAGCCGCCCCTTTCTCTCTTTCTTCTTTCTTTTCTTCTTTTAGCCGCCGAGCTTCTTACCTAACTCAACGCTCTTCTGACAGGCGGCGGTGAGTGTCTGAGTGACGATGCTTTTCGCATCACTGTTGTTGAGCACATTGAGACCTGCCTCGGTGGTGCCCCCGGGTGAGGCCACCATCTTGATGAGGTCGGCGGGGGAGATGCCGCACTGGAGGAGTTTGGCCGTACCGGTAAGCGTCTGGATCGCCAGAGCCGCGGCGATATCACGCTCAAGACCGAGCCTCTCTCCGGCGTCGATCATCGCATCCACGAACCAGGCGATAAAGCCCGGACCGCTGCCCGATAACGCCGTCACTGCATCCATAAACGCCTCGGGCAGGACGAGGGTCTTGCCAATACAATCCAGTAGGCCTATAGCCAGGTTGAGGACTCCCTCAGCGACGTCATCGTTGACCGCAACAACCGACATCCCCGCTTGCTCAAGGGCAGGGGTGTTGGGCATCACCCTGACTACGCTCGCCAACCGGAAGACCCTCTCCAGGTACGACAGATTGACCCCCGCCATGATGGAGATGATCACCTTGTCGGTAAGGTCAGCGTCTCTTGTCTGTTGAGCCAGGTCGGTTACGCTCTGTGGCTTGATGGCCAGGATAATTACGTCGCAACGGTGTATGAGTTCCACGTTGTCGTCGGTTGTGTTAATGCCGTAAAGCTGCCTGAGCTGCTGTCTTCTGTCTTGTCTTGGCTCAGAGACAAGGACATCCCCCATCCCCTTGGCCAGCATCCCCTTGAGCATGGCCTCTGCCATGTTGCCCCCACCTATAAATCCAATCATAACTCTATACCTCCTTATAATCGTCGTCGTAGAAGAAAAAGAAAAGACAAAAGGGGAGCGGCTCCGCCCTCCCCTCAGACCCCTCCTGCAAGGGCACCAGTGCCCTTGACCCCATAATTGGCAAGAGTAGGGAGCTGACCGATCAATCTTGTCTTGTTCACTTTAATGCAATTTTTTTCCAGATAGAAATAGTATATAATATTCTTTATGAGATTTGCGACAAAATTAACTTTGATGTTTTCGGTCATAGGGCTGGTGTTTATTGTGTTGGTGTCTTATAGCAATTATGTCTCAAACGCCAGGATATTAGAGAGGCAGATAGGGCACAACCTGGAAGAACGGGCCGCCCATGCCATTGATAAGATAGACAGGATGCTCTATGAAAAATACATAGACATAAAGCACCTTGCCAATGACCCCATTGTAAATTCCAGGGGTTCCACGCTGGCACAGGTCAACGAGCGGTTGATGGAGTACTACAGCAATGACAAAAAGTATGCGTCACTATCCTTTTACAATATCAACAGGGTACGCCTGCTTGATACATTAGGTAAGAAGGTAGGGATGCAAGACCCCATGACAGATTACTGGAGTAAGATTACAGGTGGCAGTGATTTTGCGATGGACGTAGCCATGGCTGTTACGCTCAAGGATTTGGCCTTTCGCTTTGCCCACGTAGTAAAGGACAAGCAGGGGAGACCATTTGCCGTTGTGACCTCAAGGATGCTGCTGGAGCGCCTGTACGATATAGCCAAACAGGCCGCCAGTAATGAGTTATCTGACGCAGTGTTTGAGGTGGAACTGGTCGATAAAAATGGTCTGATCCTGTACTCTAATCGCAACAAAAACAAGATACTACGCGATAAATCCAGCGACTGGCAGATCATCCAGCAACTGGTATCAGAGGGCAAGGGGGTCAGAAGCATGAAACACACCCATCCAGATAATAATGTTGAGGAAATATTTGCATTTGCGCAGGAATCTGGCTATCTTAACTTTCAAGGCAACGATTGGACGCTGATCATATATGCCCCCACAAAACTGGCCTATGCCCCTGCCGTATCGTTAAGGAACATATCTATTGTTGTCTCTGTGTTTATAGGGGCGTTGGCTATGTTAATCATATATATGCTATCTCGGGCTGTTTCCACTCCAATAAAGATGCTTGCCCTGGCTGCTGCCGAGGTTGGCAAGGGAAATCTCGACGTCGTGGTCAACGTCACATCTCAAGACGAGATGGGGCAACTCTCGGTGCTGTTTAACAAGATGGTGGCAGACCTCAGGCAATATCAGGACAGTCTGTTGTCTTACAGCACGGAGCTTGAAAACAAGGTGTCGGAACGCACGGCAAAACTGATTGTCCTTAACAGACGTCTCGGTATCCTTAGCAGGTGCAATCACGCCCTGGCATACGCCGTAAACGAGGCGGTCATGACCCACGACATATGCCACATCGTCGTTGAAGATGGCGGCTATAGCCTGGTATGGATAGGCCTCTTGCAGGATGACAGGGACATCCTTGTCACGGCACAGATAGGCTACGAAAAGGACGATATAGAGTCATTAAACTTAAAGGTGGCAGGGACCGGGACTCTTTATTCAAGGGCAATACTTACAGCCAAACCCGCCATGTCAAACGACGTAATGGCAGACCCTGACACCCATTACATACGCGCTGAGGTTGCCAAGTACGGTTACGCATCAACTATATCCATACCCCTGTTGCGTAAGGATCAGGCAATTGGTGTCTTAACCATATGTGCCGCTAAACCAAACGCATTTGACGCTCAAGAGGTGGGTCTGTTAGTGGAGCTAACCAATGACCTGTCCTTTGGCATTGACTCGCTACGCATGCATGATGAGCATAAGCGTATGCAGGAGGAGCTGATCAAGGCAAAGGAGGAGCTCCAGGATAGGGTGACCAAGCGGACTGCCCTCCTTGAGCTTGCAAACAAAAAACTCTCTGAAAGGACAGTTGTCTTGCAGCAACGTGACAATGAAAACAAACACCTCAGCAGGATGAGTGAGCTCCTGCTGGCCTGCGCTACGGTGGAAGAGGCCTGCGCCATTATCGCGCAAACGGCCTCAGAGTTGTTTGTCGGGGATTGTGGGGCATTGTATGCCTTTAGCTCCTCACGCAACATCCTTGAGAGCAGGGCTACATGGGGAGAGGTGCCGCCTGAGTCGGACATGTTCAAGCCCGATGAGTGTTGGGGCTTGCGCCGGGGACGGCCACACACGATCCTGTACGCTCAGGCCGTTCTCAGGTGTAAACACGTCGGAAATTTGACAACCGCCTACATCTGCGTACCAATGATAGCACAGGGAGAGATACTTGGACTGTTGTACCTCCAGATCACCCCGGTGGCGGGCAAGGAAAACGATCCTCTGCCAATTAAGGCAAAGGAGCAGTTAGCTACTGTCATAGCGGAGAACTCCGCTATGGCCATCGCCAATCTCAAACTGCGCCAGACCCTGCAATATCTCTCCACTCGTGACCCGCTGACGGAGCTGTACAATCGCCGCTACATGGAGGAGGCCTTTGAGCTGGAACGCAGCCGCGCCATCAGAAAAGGGACCCCCGTGGGCTTCATTATGGTAGACATTGACCACTTCAAGCGTTTTAACGACACCTTTGGTCATGAGGCCGGGGATGCCGTCTTGCGTGAACTGGGCATATTCCTGAAGAACAACATCCGCAGTGGCGACATTGCCTGCCGCTATGGGGGGGAGGAGTTTGCCCTCATCATGCCTGAGGCCTCAATCGATGTAGCCTTGCAACGTGCCGAGAGCCTGCGCGAGGGTGTTAAACACCTTAACGTTGTCTTTGAGCGCCAGTCACTTGGAGCTATACTGATCAAGGTGATATTTTGAGTATTTTGTAGTCTGCTTACTCTTACCGC
>JADFXD010000052.1 GCA_015233725.1 Nitrospirota bacterium
GTCAAGAAGAAGAAAAAGAAAAAGAAGAAAAAAGGGGGGCGGCTCCGCCCCCCCCCTCGACCCCCCCTGCAAGGGGACCAGTCCCCTTGACCCCATAATTATTAATGCTAATCTTATAATATTTTTCTTTACATGTACTTAAATATGCACAAAGTGTTAAAATAAGGATATGAGATTTGTAGATATAAAGAGTGATATAGCCTTTAAGAAGATATTTGGCAACGAAAATAAGAAAGAGATACTTATATCTTTTTTAAACGCCGTGTTAGGTCTCAGTGGTGATCGGCTGATCGGCGATATATCGATACTTAGTCCTTATCAGGCGCCAAAGATAGATGACTTAAAGTACACTGTACTAGACATAAGGGCAGTAGACAAGAGAGGTGTGACGTTTATAATAGAGATACAGGTTCAAAGGGAGGAGAGCTTTGCAAAGAGAGTGCTGTACTATACAAGCAAGGCATATGTTAATCAGTTAGGGAGGGGAGATGACTACCCCAAACTAAATCAGGTGATATTTATAGGGATAGTGGATTTTGACATTTTTGAAGGTGATAATTATTTGACAAGGCATTTAATATTAAATACGGCTACATTGAAGCATGAGTTGAAGGACTTTGAGTTTAACTTTATAGAGCTGCCCAAGTTTAAAAAGGGGGAGGATGAGGTAGAGAGTATAATAGAGAAGTGGGTGCATTTTATAAAGAATGCCGTCTCTCTTGAAATGGTACCTAAGTGTGCTGACTTCGTTGAGATAAAGGATGCCTATGAGATAGCAAATGAAAGTACATGGAGCAAGCAAGAATTCGAGGTATATGAATATTGGCAGATAAGAGCGCAGATTGATAGAGGTGCAGCTGAATATAATGCTAAAAAGGCAATTGAAAATTCCTTTGATAAAGGTAAGGTTGAAGGAAGGCTTGAAGGTTTACTCGAAGGGATAGAAGGGATGCTTGAGATAAAATACGGAAATAAAGGGATTGAACTTATGGATAGTGTTAAGGCCCTTAAAAGCATAGAAAAACTACAGGCATTTAACCAACTATTAAAAAAATCTGCCTGTGTAGATGATCTGTTGGCATACCTTAAAGACGGTCTATGAGGCTTTTATTTTCACCTCATTCAGAAAAAATTTATCCGCCAGAATTATTCACCCCATTTGAATTAATCTGAATATCTTATCTCCTTGCATGAAGTTCTTCTCTGGTAAGCAGATTCTTTCCAGCAGCGCCCAAATCCAGACCTTTCCTCATTAGCGCTATTTGTCTTTCTCTTGCCCTTTGATACCCTGCTTTGTTGTCGATTATTTTTTCAGTGGTCTCACCAGAGGGATCAAACAGTGATAATGCCACATCTTGCTTTTCCATACCGCCTCCTGTTGCATCTGTATACTTATAACATATAACCACATGATATGTAAAGGATATTTTTATCAGCGAGGGTAAGTGCTTTTTTAGCATTGTATCCATGAAGAATTTACCCACCCCATTTGAATTAATCTGTTGCTTTATGATAGCATATTGCATCAGCTTTAATTTTTAGAGCTGAAAAGTGCAGACCTGCGACCGTAGGGAGTAAAGTGATCAATCGACCGTAGGGAGCAAAGAGATCAAATAGTAGATTTTAAGAGGGGAGATTTAGGTTGATATGAAAAAGTTGTATATCGGGAATGTCGTGAAACATTCAAGGGCGTTCGTATTGTTGTTTTGGTTCTTAGCATTTTATCTGGTTGTACCTCAGGCGGCTATAGCAGTCACTATCACTGAGTATACCGTACCAACAGCGGGTAGTACTCCCAATGGTATAACCTCCGGTTCAGACGGCAATATATGGTTTATTGAAGCTGGAAGTAACAAGATAGGAAAGATCACCACAGCAGGGGTTATTACCGAGTACACATTACCCACGGTGGGTAGTCAGCTTTCAGGTATAACATCCGGTGCAGACGGCAATATATGGTTTGCCGAATATATCGCTGGCATTAACAAGATAGGGAAGATCACCACAGCAGGGGTTATCACCGAGTACACCATAACCGGAAATCGTCTTTTTGGAATAACCTCCGGTCCAGACGGCAATATATGGTTTACTTCTTATGGTGGCGGGATAATGAAGCTCACCACAGCAGGGGTTATTATCGGCAGCTGGCAAATCGTACCAATAAGCGGGATCAATCCTGAGGTAATTGTGAGTATAACCCCCGGTCCAGACGGAAATCTATGGTTTACTGAAAGGTCGTATAACAGGATAGGGAAGATCACCCCAGCAGGGGTTATCACCGAGTACGCCATATCAACACCAACAACTGGTAATGGTCCTTGGTATATAACATCCGGTGCAGACGGAAATCTATGGTTTACTGAATTGGACGTTAACAAGATAGGGAAGATCACCACAGCAGGGGTTATCACCGAGTACAACGTACCCACAGCGGGTAGTAATCCTTGGGGTATAACATCCGGTGCAGACGGCAATCTATGGTTTACTGAATATGCCGCTAACAAGATAGGGAAGATCACCACGGCAGGGGTTATCACCGAGTACACCTTATCCACAGCGGGTGCTTATCCTTATGGTATAACCTCTGGTGCAGACGGTAATCTCTGGTTTACTGAAATGAGTGCTAACAAGATAGGGACGGTCAACATTAGCGTAGTGACGCCTACACCTACCCCAACACCTACGCCGACCACGCCACCAATAGTCTCTACCGGGGATCATTGGAAATATGCAACTCAAGAATATTCCGGTTGGACAAATACGGGATATGATGATTCGGCATGGCAAGATGGCATAACTCCATTTAATTCCCAGGATTCTGGCTGTAGTACTGGTATGTACAGTGGTGGGACATACTGGCCTTCAAACTCTACTTATTACCTGAGAAAGGTAGTAAGCCTTCCCCAGAAAAATGACCTTACGTTCAATGTAGGCATTGATAATGATATCACTGTTTATCTTGATGGTGTAAGTATTTATTCCACAGTAAGTGACGGTTGTGCCTACCGTTGGCAATATACCTTTAATGCCTTAGCCGTGGCGCAAGGACAACATGTCATCGCGGTGAAGATCGTTGATAGAGGTGGTAGTACTGCCTTTGACATGCTTGTTACGGTTCCAACTCCAACCCCCACACCCACTCCAACTCCCACGCCAACACCAACGCCTACATCGACTCCTACACCAACACCGACGCCCACTGCAACGCCAACTCCTACGCCCGCACCGACATCAGGAACTATAACTATATCAGGCGTAGATGCCACTGGATTCCCTAATGTCAGTTTTTACATGCAGGTCGCAGACAGCGCCGGCAATCCCATAAAAGGTCTTACATCAGGCAGTTTCGTGACAACAGAAAAGAAGGTATCAGATACCACAAGCGGGAAGCCTGTCTCCTTGTCTGTCGTTGCCTTGGAGTCAGTCTCATCTCAGGCCGACATCGTATTTTGTATAGATACAACTGGCAGCATGAACAGCCAGATAAAAACCGTACTTACCAACATTAATGCCTTTGCTGATGCACTTAAAGCTAAGGGTGTTGACTACCGCCTGGCGGGATTTACATTTGGCGATGAGGTGCCCTACAGGCTTAAAAAAGACTGGACTACTAATGCAGATGACTATAAAAACTGGTTGTCAACCCTCACCGCTAATGGAGGAGGCGACATACCGGAGAATTCTCTGGATGCCATAATTTCAGGGGCAAATCTCACATACCGTGCCGGTGCACAAAGGTTAATAGTCCTGATTACAGATGCCCCGGCTCACGTAGCAGGTGACGGGGGAAACAGCGCTACCACTGCAACCTTTGACAGCACAAAGGCTGCCTTAAAAGACATCACCTTTTATTATTCTTCACCGGAAACTCAGTACGATGCCTTGGGCAAATCATTGGGATGGCCTTTTAACAGCACAACCCTCTTGTCGACACTAACTTCAGCGATAACCGATAAATACATAGCAACCTTTACATCCCCTTATCCCGACGACTATACCCAAAGGGAGGTAACCGTCTCACTGGCCAGTGCAACGTCAGTCTACAGTGTCTTCCAATATACACCGACCCCCTACATCTTTGTCACCAAGTGGGGTAGTCAAGGCACCGGCAATAGCCAATTCAACACACCCTTTGACGTAGCAACCGATGCTGCCGGCAACGTCTACGTTGCAGACTCGTATAATAACCGCATCCAGAAGTTTGATTCAAGCGGTAATTATCTCACACAGTGGGGCAGCCTTGGCTCCGGCGATGGCCAATTTGGCGGACCCGTCGGTCTGGCCATTGACAACTCCGGTAACGTCTACGCTGCCGACTGGGGCAACAATCGCCTACAGAAGTTCGACAGCAACGGTAACTTTATTATGAAGTGGGGTAGCAGTGGCACCGGCGATGGCCAGTTCAACAACCCATACGGGATTGCCGTCGATACTGCCGGTAACGTCTATGTCGCCGATACGGTCAACCAACGCATACAGAAGTTCGACAGCAACGGTAACTTTATTATGAAGTGGGGTAGCAATGGCAGCGGCGATGGTCAGTTCAGCAACCCCTACGGGATTGCCGTGGACACTGCCGGTAACATCCTTGTCGCTGATTCGGATAATAACCGCATCCAGAAATTCGACAGCAACGGTAACTTTATTATGAAGTGGGGTAGCAAAGGCAGCGGCGATGGTCAGCTCTATTGGCCCTTCAGGGTGACAGTTGATAAAACCGGCAACGTCTTTGTCCTCGATACCGGTAACAATCGGGTACAGAGATTTGATAGCAACGGCGCCTTTGTGATAAAGTGGGGCAGCTTTGGCAGCGGCGATGGTCAGTTCAATCAACCCTACGGGATTGCCGTGGATACCGCCGGTAACGTCTATGTCGCCGACTCCCTGAACAACCGCATCCAGAAGTTCGCGCCTCTGAAAACCCCTAGTAACTATAATTTGACCGTCACCCAGGCCGGCTCCGGCAGTGGGAGCGTGACGCCCTCAACCGGCTCGCTCGTGTGGACAGGCAAGGTCGCAACGGCGTCGTACAGCGCTGGCACCCAGGTGACCCTAACGGCCACACCATCAACCGGCTCTATAGCAACCTGGACGGGTTGCGATACAACCTCATTCTCTGCCTCCGCCGCCCAGTGCGTTGTGACGATGACCGCCAACAAGGCCGTAACCGTGACCTTTACCCTAAAGCCTGCCCATCCAACGGGGATGGACTTTAACGGCGATGGCAAGGGCGATGTCCTCTTGCAAAACACCTCAACAGGCATGGTCTATCTGTGGTTTATGGATGGCGCGACAATTGCATCAGGCGGTTCCCCTGCCACGGTTGCCGACAGTAACTGGAAGCTAATGGGCGCAGGCGACTTCAACGGCGATGGCTTCAGTGACACCCTGTGGTATAACACCTCAACCGGTCAGTTCTACATATGGCTGATGCAGGGGACATCGATCCTGGCAGCCGGTTCACCGGCGTCATTTATAGACCCCACCTGGCAGATAATGGGCATAGGCGACTTCGATGGCGATGGCAAGAGCGATATCCTCTTGTATAACACCAATAGCGGTATGGTCGCTATATGGCTGATGGATGGCACAAAGATTGCCTCAACTGGCTATCCGGCCACTGTAGCAGACAAGGGCTTTCAGATAAAGGGTATCGGCAACTACGATGGCGATGGCAAGAGCGATATCCTCTGGCAAAACACCACAACCGGCATACCCTATATCTGGTACATGAATGGGACTAACATCAAGTCAATCGCTACGTTTGAGAGCTTCTCCGATGCTAACTGGCAGATAAGGGGTACCGGTGACTTCAACGGCGATGGCAAGAGCGACATCCTCTGGCAAAACACCTCCACTGGTGAGTTCTACATCTTGCTGTTAGATAACGTCGCAGGGGCTGGCTCTCCAGCTACGCTAACGGACAAGAGTTGGCAAATCAAGGAAATAGCCGACTTCAATGGCGACGGCAAGAGCGATATCCTCTTCATAAACACCACAACAGGCCAAGTATACATCTGGCTCATGGATGGTGCAAAGATAGCCTCCGCTGCCTCCCCAATCACTCTTACCGATAAAAACTGGCAGATCAAATCAGACGGCCCTAACATGATGCTGTACTAAGGGAGAAGAAGAAGGGGGCGGCTCCGCCCCCCCCTCGACCCCCCCTGCAAAGGGACCAGTCCCCTTGACCCCTTCTTGCGATGGCTGGTAAGTTGGGTTGGGGCGTGGAGGGCTGGTTTGGTGGCAGATTTTCGGGGAGGAGGTTTCTATGTCTACGTTTATTACCCAAGTGGAAGCTGATAAATTAATGGAATTGGGCAAGTTTAGAGAATAATGATGATAACCACCAGTTTCCTGACATTGGTGGTTCGTTGGAAATCCCTCTTGTTAAAGAACCGATAATAACCAAGGGATTATTTACATGATAGATGATATCAGAGAGCGTATGCGGCAATATAGTGAGTGGATCAGAGACATAACAACCCTCCAGGATATGGGTAATGGTTGGGTACAGATAACCACTCCACACCTCGACCGCCACAATGATTGTCTCCAGGTGTACGTTAAAAAACAAAATGGAGGCTATATAATGACCGATGATGGTTATATAATCACTGACCTGCTTCACTCCGGCTGTAAACTCGATAGCCCAAAACGTCAAGAGCTTTTGAAAACAACCCTTGCCGGGTTTGGGGTTAAAAAAGAGGGTGACGCATTGGAGGTTTATGCAACCAGTGAGAATTTCGCAATAAAGAAGCATAACTTTATTCAGGCCATGTTGGCTGTCAATGACATGTTCTTTCTCGCTAAACCCTACGTTGCCAGTCTGTTCTATGAAGAGGTTGTATCGTGGTTGGACATTGTGGAGATACGCTACACCCCAAATGTTAAGTTTACTGGTAAAAGCGGGTTTGACAACCTCTTTAACTTTGTGATTCCCAAGTCAAGGTCCGCCCCTGAGAGGGTGTTACAAGTGATAAATAAACCGACACGTAATGCCGTCCAGGATTTCGTCTTCAGGTGGCTCGACACCAGGGAGGTGCGTTCATCTAACTCCAAGGCCTATGGTGTTCTTAATGACCAGGAAAGTCCGGTATCTTCTCATATCATCGAGGCTTTCAAACAATATGACACAGAGCCAGTGTTGTGGAGTAAAAGGGAGGATGTTGTCAGTGAGCTTGCGGCATAATGAAACCCTAAATTTTTATAGTTGACTTTTTTGAGTAGGTTGTTCTAACCTATACAGGAGATATGAATGTTATTTATAGACAGAGGGAAGTTTAATTAGAATATGGCTATGTACGATTATAGAGGTGAGATAATTCACAAGAGGGTTCTCGTTATAGACGATTACTCTGAGTTCAGGTATTCAGTAAAAAAGATGCTTCAGTCCTTTGGGATAACGGACATTGATGACGTTGGCGATGGCGATGAGGCTATTGAAAAAATGGCTTTAAAGCCTTATGATATCATCCTGTGCGACTACAACCTCGGAGAGGGAAAAAGGGACGGACAACAGATACTTGAGGAGGCAAAGCATAGGGAATTGTTACTGTATTCCTCGATCTTTATTATGATCACGGCTGAAAACACGATGGCTATGGTAATGGGGGCTATGGAATACAAACCGGATGACTATCTGACAAAGCCCTTTACCAAGGACGCCTTAAAGAGCCGAATAGACAAGATAATGGAGAGGAAGAAGGAGTTTGAGGCAATTGATAAGGCCGTATACCACAAGGACTTCCTGACGGCCATAAACATCTGCAACGAGCGCATAAACAATAAGCCAAAGAACATCTTTGACTACCTGCGATGGAAGGCACAGTTGTGTGTGATGGTGGGGGATTACGACGAGGCCAAGAAGATATATGAAGAGGTCTTGATTGTACGTAAGATCCCGTGGGCAACCCTGGGGCTTGGTAAGGTGTTATATCTTAAGGCTAAGTTTTCTGATGCGATCCCGCTGTTTAAGGAGCTTATAGCCGAGAACAAGACGCTTATGGAGGCCTATGATTGGCTGTCCAAGTCGTATGAGGAATTGGGCGAGTCTAAAGAGGCTCAGACAGTCCTTATGAATGCCTCGGAGATATCGCCGAAGGCTATTTTAAGACAAAAAAGCCTGGCTCAGATCGCCATGAAAAACAAAGACCTAAACGTCGCGGAGAAATCGCTAAAGGCAGCCGTTAATCTGGGAAAGAAATCCTGCTTTAAGAGCCCTACCGATTACACCGGCCTCGCAAATATATACATCTCAAGGAAGAGGCCAGACAAAGCGCTTGATATCCTCGGAGACTCACGCTCTACCTTTACCAACAACCCGGAGGCCAACCTCCAGGCCGCCGTGGTGGAGGGGTTGGCTTATAAGGAGATGGGTAAACCGGAGGCGGCACAACATGCCCTGGATGAGGCAACTCAGATATTTGACTTCATAAAGGGTTCTGTCTCTGCCGAGGCCTCTATGGATGTCGCAAAGGCCTTCTTTGCCCTGGGAGATGCCGACAAGGGCAACAAGATTATGGAAAACATCATCAAGAATAACCACGACAATGAAAAGGTTATCAAGATGGCCGAAGAGGTCTTTAATGGCGCCAATCTCCACGATGAGGGCATGAAGATAATCTCTGACACCAAACAGGAGATCGTTAAGGTAAACAACGACGGTGTTGCCCTCGTCCAGAAAGGAAGGCTCAAGGACGCCATCGAATTCTTCGAAAAGGCGGCGGCTGGTCTGCCTGATAATAAGATCATTAATGCTAACGCGGCTCAGGCCAACATCATGTATATGCAGAAATACGGAAAAAGCGAAAGACTCATGCTTCAAACCAGGACATACCTGGAACAGATAAGGAAGGTCGATCCATCATATGCAAAGTATCAGGGCCTGTTATCCATGTATCAACTGCTCGTAAGCAAGCAGTGATTTTGTAAGGAGTTTATGAGTATAGAATCAGATGGACCACAGATAGAGTTCTCGAGCATCCTGGCCTCTTCCGTTCATGAGATGAAAAATTCTCTAAGCATGTTGATCAATTACCTGGACAGTGTGATCGAGCATTTCGAGCAGGACAAGAGCTCAGAAGTCAAATTGTTATCCCAGTTGCAGTACAACGCAAAACACGTAAATAATAACCTCATGCAACTGCTTGCCCTGTACAGGCTAGAAAATGCCATGTACAGCCTCAACCTTGGATACAATCCAATCGTAGAATTGGTCGAAGACCTGATTGCTCAAAACAAGACGCTAATGGACTACAAAGGGATTACCCTGGATGTTGATATAGATAATGACCTGTATTGGTTTTTCGATAAAGACCTGCTAGGCGGATCGCTAAACAGTATCATCAATAACTCCTTTAAGTACACCAAGGACCTCATACGGATCAGCGCCTATGAAGCCGATGGTTATCTCAACATCTGTATCGAGGACAACGGAACCGGTTATCCAGAGCATATGCTCCAGGATGGTAAGAACCAGGGGAAATCTATCAGCTTTAAGACGGGCAACACCGGGTTGGGTCTGTATTTCTCATCAATGGTAGCGCGTTGTCATAAAAATAGGGAACGAGAAGGTTTCATAACGTTAAATAACTCCGGTACGTATGGTGGTGGGTGTTTTTGCATAAGCCTGCCCTGACCTGTTTGCCGCCAATCGCTGATCTGTCTGTTTTTCTGAGTTTATTTAGATAGGCCAATCTTAATGGGCAAGATAATATCAATATCGAACCAGAAGGGGGGCGTGGGGAAAACCACGACGGCTATAAACCTGGCCGCCTCACTAGCAAACCTGGGCAGAGACGTCCTGATCGTTGACACTGACCCGCAATGTAATGCCACCAGCGGCGTGGGAATCGATAAGGGAAATATAGAGAAAAACCTCTATGACGTATATAGTGGCAGTTGTCCTATAGAGGAGGCTATAATAAAGACACCATTTGAGAGACTCCATATAATACCCGCATCAAGACGCCTGGTGGATGTAGAAATAGAGCATGTCAACAAGGAAAGACGAGAATGGATACTGTCTGAGGCGCTTAATCATATTAAAAACAGATTCGAATATATAATTGTAGATTGTCCACCCTCACTGGGACTCTTGACCTTGAACTCCCTCGTAGCCGCAGACTCGGTTATGATACCCGTACAGTGCGAATACTTTGCCCTTGAAGGACTCAGTCTGCTGGCTAAGACGATCACCAATGTACAAGACTCCTTTAACCCCTCCCTTGAGCTCGAGGGAATACTCCTGACAATGTACGATACCCGTAACAACCTGTCGGTGGAGGTAGCTGCCGAGGTAAGGAGTTCTTACGACGCCAAGGTCTACACCACCATAATACCGCGTAACGTGGTGCTGGCAGAATCACCAAGTCATGGCAAGCCGGCAATGTACTATGATATCCGCTCAAAGGGGGCACAGTCCTATATATCATTAGCAGAGGAGATGTTAGGTGAAAAAGGCCTTGGGCAAAAGGCTTGATACCCTGTTGCCCGTAGAGGGGGATGAGATATTGCACGTTGAGACACAACGTATATTGCCCAATCCCGATCAGCCCCGAAAGGGCTTTGACGAGGAATCCCTCAAACAGTTGGCCGCCTCCGTGTCGGAAAAGGGTATACTGCAACCCATCATCGTAGGCAGAAACGGAGATGGTACCTTCACCCTCATCGCGGGTGAGAGACGATGGCGTGCCGCTGCCCTGTCGGGGCTTATGAAGGTGCCATGTATCGTGAGGACCGCCAAGTACAATGACTCCCTGGAGATATCCCTCATAGAAAACATCCAGCGCCAAGACCTCAATCCCATTGAAACAGCACATGCCTTCCAGAGGCTTATAGATGACTTCGACCTCAAACAAGAGGAGGTAGCCACAAAGGTCGGCAAAGACAGAGCCACGGTGGCAAACTACCTGCGCCTGCTAAACCTCCCGCAAGAGATACGGGATATGGTCTCTCAAGACAAACTATCCATGGGCCACGCCCGTGCCATTGTCTCCGTAAACGACACGACCAAACAGTTGGAGATCGCTAAGACCGTCATCGAAGGCAACCTCAACGTCCGACAAACCGAACACCTCGTTAGCAACATCTCAACCACCGCCACCGCACCAGAACAACCACCAAAACAACCACCCCCAAAAGACCCACACATATCCAATATCGAACAGGAACTCATCAAGACCCTCGGCACTAAGGTAAGGATCAACCACAAAGGCAAAAAAGGAAAGATCGAGATCGAATACTACTCCCTCGACGAACTAAACAGACTTATAGATATCCTCAGGATATAAAGAAGGGAGGGCTTTGCCAATTGCCTCTGTACTCATTCACACCCCCTAAAGAGAAAAGTCACCAAACACGTCATTAACGTCGACTTCCAGCCCTTCAATAACCTTGGATTTAACTATACCCTCTCCCTCGGCTGTGGAAAAAAGCTCGTAGATGTCTCCTTCAATTGTAAATACCTCAATGGTCTCAAGTTCAGGGAAGACGATCCAGAATTCAGGGACTTTAAATTGTTCGTATATCTTTTTCTTGGTTACGGTATCTTTAGTAACTGACCCCTTAGACACAATCTCACACACCATGTCGGGCACGCCTCTTATAAAGTCCTGAAAGATACCCATGTTAGCTTTTTTGATGAACAAGATATCGGGTTGTAACTTCTGCACACCTTCTTTAAGGATAACATCAAGAGGGGAATAAAAAACCGTTCCTAATTTATTGTTCTCCAGGTGTAATATTATTCTTCTTACTATCCTCATGCTAATATTCTGATGTTTTCCAAACGGACTAGGCCCCATAACTTCCACCCCATTAATTATCTCAGTCAAGTCAAAGTCCCTCTCTAATGTCTGTGCTTCCATATAAAGAATATTTTACCACTTAATAATGAAAAAAAACAAAAAAAATTCTTGCTGTCAAAAATCCTGTGATGATATGATTAAGAATGAGACATCAGGATTAAGAATTATGGGGTCAAGGGGACTGGTCCCCTTGCAGGGGGTTCTAAAGGGGGGCGGAGCCGCCCCTTTCTTTCTTCTCTTCTGGTAGGGCAGGTACTTATCACAGAAATATTTACAGTAAGAAAAATTTTTATTCTAAAGTGGATAAACATTCCTGCCGGCATTTTGTTATAATTACGATCAATGGTAAGTACATGGACAGCAAGACTTATAACTTTTAGAATAAAGAATAAAGGGGTCAAGGGCACTGGTGCCCTTTGCAGGGGGGGTCGAGGGGGGGGCAGCGCCGCCCCCCTTTTTTCTTCTTTTTCTTCATAGCGCCATGAATAAGGCAGTAGCCATAATCCCTGCGAGATACGGATCGAGCCGATTCCCGGGCAAGCCGTTGGCGCTTATACATGGCAGGCCTATGATCCAGCACGTGTATGAGGCCGCATCGAGGGCGGTGAGCCTCAACGGCGTCATTGTCGCCACCGATGATGTGCGGATCAGAGAGGTTGTCGAGGGCTTTGGGGGTGAGGCCATGATGACGGCCAGGACTCATTCATCCGGTACGGACAGGATCGCGGAGGTCGCACAGGGGCTTGACGCCGATATCGTCGTAAACATCCAGGGCGATGAGCCAATGCTCAGGGCAGAGATGATCGACCAGTGCGTGGCTCTCCTGGCCGATGAGCGCGCCAGCATGGCAACCTTAAAAAAACTGATCACCAACAAAGATGAGATACCCGATACAAATGTCGTAAAGGTCGTCACCGACGCGGAGGGGTTTGCCCTGTATTTCTCAAGGGCACCGATACCGTTTTGCAGGGACACAGTGGAGAGTCTATATTACAAACACATAGGGATTTATATCTACCGCAGGGAGGCACTCCTGGCCCTCAGAGAGATGCCTCAGTGCATGGCTGAGATGGCCGAGAGCCTGGAGCAACTACGTGCGCTGCACTATGGCTACAGGATAAAGGTACTTGAGACAACGGTGCAAACACACGCCGTTGACACACCAGAGGACATAAGAAAGGTGGAGCAGTGGCTAAATACATATTTCTAACAGGCGGGGTCGTCTCATCGCTGGGCAAGGGGATAGCGGCCTCAGCCGTTGGGGCGCTCCTTGAGGCAAGGGGACTGACCGTCACTATGCAGAAACTCGACCCCTATATAAACATCGACCCCGGTACGTTAAGCCCGTTTCAGCACGGTGAGGTCTTCGTAACCGACGACGGCACTGAAACAGACCTCGACCTCGGACACTACGAACGCTTTACCCACGTCCGCGCGACAATCGCGAACAACTTCACCACGGGTAAGATATACTACAACGTGATCAAAAAAGAGCGGGAGGGCTTCTACCTCGGACAGACCATCCAGGTAGTGCCACACATCACGGATGAGATCAAGTCCGTCATAAAGTCCGTGGCCGGCGATAAAGACATAGTCCTGGTGGAGATAGGTGGCACCATCGGAGATATAGAGAGCCTGCCCTTTTTGGAGGCCATCCGCCAGATGCCTTACGACGTTGGCAGGGACAACTGCATGTACCTGCACCTGACCCTCGTGCCCTACATCCAGAGCGCCGGGGAACTGAAATCCAAACCCTCCCAGCACAGTGTCAAGGAGTTGAGGGAGATCGGGATACAACCTGATGCCTTGTTGTGTCGCTGTGACAGACCGCTGCCATCAGAGATGAAACACAAGATCGCCTTACACTGCAACCTCGACGTTGGCGCAGTGGTTGGCGCGGTGGATGTCGAGACCATCTATGAAGTGCCGCTAGTGCTGCACAATGAGGGACTGGATGAGTTGATAATCAAGCGCCTCCGTTTGCAATCGCACGAGCCCCAGTTGGAGCAGTGGACGGATGTCGTTAAACGCATAAAGGGCCCATCGGGGCAGGTCACTATAGCCCTCGTGGGTAAGTACACGGAGTACAAGGACGCCTACAAGAGTCTGACGGAGGCGCTGATCCACGGAGGGATCGCCAACGACGTGCGCGTCAACTTCCGCTGGATCCCCTCGGAAGATGTAGATGTCGCAGGGGTTGCCAGTGGGCTGCTTGAGGCCGATGGTATACTGGTGCCGGGGGGGTTTGGCTACAGGGGGATTGAGGGCAAGATAGAGGCCGCCAGGTATGCCAGGGAAAAGGGTATCCCGTACTTTGGCATATGCCTAGGTATGCAGTGTGCCGTCATAGAGTTTGCCAGAGACGTCTGTGGTCTTGCCGGAGCCAACAGCGCCGAATTTGACGACCAAACGGTTGACCCCGTCATATACCTGATGCAGACCTGGTATGACCATCGGCAAAACACCCTCCAGGAGCGAACCATGCAGAGTCAGAAGGGTGGTTCAATGAGGCTTGGCAGTTATCCCTGTGTACTGACGCCCCAATCCTTAAGCCACCAGGCCTATGGGAGTATCGAAATAGCAGAGAGACACAGGCATCGGTATGAGTTCAACAATGCCTACATGGAGCTACTTGAGTCTAATGGCCTGCTAATAAGTGGGTTCAGTCCCGACAAACAGCTTGTCGAGATCGTGGAGCTCCCTCAATCTCAACATCCCTGGTTTGTTGGCTGTCAGTTTCACCCAGAGTTTAAGTCCAGACCCACGGAGCCTCACCCGTTGTTCAGTGCATTTATAGGCGCTGCGCTCAGAGAGAAAAGGTCGCTGTTTCCCTAGGATAAGCGTATGGGCATCTTTATAAAATATAGGTCTGATAATTATGGGGTCAAGGGCACTGGTGCCCTTGCAGGTAGGGGTCTGAGGGGGCCTGGAGCGTCCTGGAGCGAAAAAGAAGCAGAGAGCGCGCCTCCCCCTCTTTCTTTTTTTTTAACATCTTAAATTATGGGCAGGTACGTTAGATGCAAATAGTAGATAGGACAATAGAGGTTGCCAGGGGTGTCTTGAGGATCGAGGCTGACGCTATCCTGGCCCTTATGGAGAGGGTGGATGCCAGTTTTCTTGGGGCAATTGACATAATCTACCACAGCAAGGGCAAGGTGGTGATAACGGGGATGGGGAAATCCGGCCTGATTGGCAAGAAGATCGCCTCAACGCTTGCCTCAACGGGGACACCGGCGTTTTTCATGCACCCGGCAGAGGCCGGACATGGAGACCTGGGGATGATAACCCCCCAGGACGTCATTGTCGCCATCTCCAACAGCGGCGAGACCGGTGAGGTGCTCATGCTCTTGCCGTTTTTTAAGCGCTATAACCTTGATATTATTGCCATGACCGGTAACATCTCCTCCTCGTTGTCGAGGGCTGCCAGCGTGACCATTGACATCTCCGTCAAGGAGGAGGCCTGTCCCTTGGGGATCGTGCCCACGTCCTCCACCACGGCTGCCGCTGCGATGGGTGATGCCATAGCGGTTGCGTTGCTTGTCAGGAGGGGGTTTGACAAAGAGGCCTTTGCCTGTTTTCACCCCGGAGGCAGTCTCGGCAAGAGGCTCATCACCAGGGTCAGAGACCTAATGCACAGTGGCGATGCCCTGCCACTGGTGACGCTGACAACGCCTATGATGCAGGCGGTCCTTGAGATATCCTCCAAGCGCTTAGGGGTTGCCATCGTGGTTGACGCTGATAAGAGGTTGGTTGGCATAGTCACGGATGGCGACCTGAGAAGGGGACTAGAGAAATGGGGCAGGGGGCTTTACGACATGGACACCGCCGCCATCATGACCCGCTCCCCGCTGGTTGTCTATGAGGATGAGCTGGCCGCAAAGGCCCTCTCCGTGATGGAGACCCGCTGTATCACGTCGTTGGTGGTGCCAGATGAAAACGGCATCGTAAAAGGACTCATACACATCCACGACATGCTCAAAAGCGGCATTGTATAAGAAAAAATAAAAAAGACATAAGAAAAAAGGAGGGGGCGGAGCCTTCTTGTCGCATCCAGGATGCTCCTGGCCCTCCTTGTCCTTCTTTTTTTGCCGTTAGGAGTTGAGTTTGGCCAGAGTGTCTTTATTGGCGGGGCCGAGGACAGTGATGGCCTTTTTGCGGCAGCCGAGGAATAGCTCGATTATATCGAGGACGTCTTTGAGTTTTATGGCCTCTATGCCTCGTATTATCTCATCGGGGGAGTAGTATTTTTGGTAGTATATCTCCTGACGGGCAATATTGTGCATCCTTGCCGAGGAGGACTCCAGGTGCATCAGGGTATTGCCCTTGAGTTGGTTCTTGGCCCTTGTGAGCTCCACCTCGGTGATGGTGTCTTTTAGGGCGTCCATTTCTTTTAAGACAACGTCTATGACCTCGATGTATTTTTTCTTGCTTGAGGCGGCGTATACGCCAAATACACCCGTGTCGTGGTAGGAGGACAGATACGAATATATGCTGTAGACCAGCCCCCTGTTCTCCCTGATCTCCTGAAACAGCCTCGAACTTATACCAGAGCCAAAGATGGTGTTTAACAGCAGGAAGGGATAGCGTTGTATCGAGTCCTGCTTTATGCCCTCGGTACCGATACAGATGTGCACCTCTGTGTGGTCTTTTTCATGGACGTTGAGGCCGTGGCTGAACGTTGGTGTCTTTAGCGGCTCACCAGATGTATTGTCTTTGGGCTGGAGCTGTCCGAGGGTGCTATTAAACAGGGCATACATCTCGTCGAAGTCTATGTTACCGCTACAGGAGATAATGGTGTTTTTGGTGTTGTAGTAGTGGTCTATGTGTCTTGTGAGGTCGTTTCGCGTAAAGGAGGTGACATTTTCCACGCTGCCCAGGATGGGTAGGCCGATGGTATCCAATCCCCAGATGTCCTCGTAGAAGAGGTCGTGTATGTAGTCCTCCGGGGTGTCCTCGAGCATGTTTATCTCCTCGGTTATGATCTCCTGCTCCTTTGTGATGTCTGTTTCGTTTAAGAGGGAATTTAAGAATATATCCGATAGGATATCCACGCCTTCTTTGATGTTGTCACGGAGGAGCTTGACGTAGAACGTGGTGTTCTCCCGCGACGTAAAGGCGTTGATGTCCCCACCTAGGGAGTCGATCTCTATGGCGATGTCCTTCTGGGTACGGGTCTTGGTGCCCTTGAAAAACATGTGCTCAAGAAAGTGTGATATCCCATTATTCTGGGGTGACTCATAGCGCCCTCCCACCTTCACCCATATGCCGGCAGCCACCGAACGTAACCCCGCTATCTGCTCCATAACCAACGGTATGCCGTTTTGCAGGTACTCCTTCCTGTACATCTATCGCTCCTTATACATAATTCAATCCTAAGAAAAAGAAGGGAAAAAGAATGGGAGGCTTTGCCTCCCCTCAGACCCCTCCACAAGGGGACCAGTCCCCTTGACCCCATAATAATTCTTGTTCACGGTGATAATTATTACTATATCTAAAACAAAAAGGGATAATATGCTTATCCCCTTCTTATTGCCAGTGCGGCTCGCACTTGTTATTGTCTGTGCGGCATCAAACCGAGTGGTCTATAGCCGCATGACCTTTTATTGCCGGTGCGGGTGCGGCTGCACCAGCGATAAGAACTCGCACCTTTTTACCCTTAGTCGTCCTTCTTGGTGTCTTTTAGGGCCTCTTTCCTGCTTAACTTGATCTTTCCGCTCCTGTCTATGTCTATGACCTTGACAATGACCTCGTCGCCCTCGTTTAACTCGTCAGTGACCTTGTTGACGCGTTTATCGGATATCTGTGATATATGCAACAGGCCATCCGTGCCGGGGAGTATTTCGACAAATGCGCCGAAATCCATGATCTTCTTTACCTTACCAGTGTATATGCGGTCAAGCTCTGGTTCGGCCACAATGCCCTCGATTATTCCCTTTGCCCTGCTCAACGATGACTCGTCATTTGAGGCGATGGTCACCATTCCCTCGTCGTTGATGTCTATCTTAACGCCGGTTTCCTCGATGATGCCCTTTATGATCTTACCGCCCGTGCCGATAACATCTTTGATCTTCTCTGCCTTGATCTTCATCTGAAATATCCTTGGTGCGTTTGGAGAGAGGGCTCCGCGTGGATTTTCTAGTGTCTGTGTGATCTTGCCCAGGATGTGGAGTCTGCCTTCCTTGGCCCTCTGCAGGGCGTCAACTAAGACGTTCGTACTGACCCCCCTGATCTTGACGTCCATCTGAAAGGCCGTTATCCCCGTGGTTGTGCCCGAGACCTTAAAGTCCATATCCCCGAGGTGGTCTTCGAGGCCGAGGATGTCGGTCAGCACCACGACCCTGTCGCCTTCCTTGATGAGACCCATCGCGATGCCGGCAACCGGCGCCTTTATAGGTACTCCGCCATCCATAAGCGCTAGCGTTGCCCCGCACACCGAGGCCATCGATGACGAGCCATTGGACTCAAGGATATCGGACACCACCCTGATCGTGTAGGGGAAATCATCCGGCGATGGGATCATGGGTTTGATAGAGCGTTCGGCCAGGGCGCCATGACCTATCTCCCTCCTGCCTGGGGATTTTAGCGGCTTGACCTCGCCCACGCTAAAGGGTGGGAAGTTGTAGTGGAGCATGAAGGTCTTGTATCTGTCGCCCTCGAGGGAGTCTATCTTCTGCTCATCCGAGGATGTGCCGAGGGTTACGGCCACCAGCGCCTGTGTCTCGCCGCGTATAAACAGGGCGGAGCCGTGGGCGCGTGGCAGCAGCCCTACGATGCAGTGGATCTCTCTGATCTCATCGGGAGTACGGCCGTCGGCGCGCACGTTTTCATTGAGTATCAGGCTTCTGATGAGCTCCTTTTCCAGCTCCTCAAAGCATTTTGCAATCGCCTTGACCCTGTCTTTATCGGGTTCGCTCCTTACAGTGGCTGGGTCGTCGCCGCCACCTGGTACCAAGGCCTTGATCGCCTCATCCAACAGGATATCCAGCGCCTTTTGTCTCTTTAGCTTACCGGGTATCTTGCTCGCCTCCTTCATCCGTTCGATAACGAACTGCTTCACCGATGCAACGAGGGCCTCATCGGTCTGGATCGGGACTACCTCGCGTTTTGGCTTGCCCACAAGCCTTCTGAGTTCGTTCTGTATCCCGACGAGCCTCTTGATCTCCTGATGCGCACGGTCTATGGCCGCCACCATAACCTCCTCGGAGACCTCTAAGGCGCCACCCTCAACCATGATAACGGCATCATCTGTGCCAGCTACCACCAGGATCAGGTCCAGGTTGGGGTCGTCCATCTGCTCAAGTGTGGGGTTTATGACCAGCTCCCCATCGATCCTGCCAATCCTCACGGCAGCCACCGGCCCATCAAAGGGGATGTCCGATATGGTCAGCGCCGCCGACATGGCCGTAATACCCATCACGTCGGATATGTTCTCATCCCCGTAGGAAAGCACCGATACGACCCCCTGTGTCTCCGAATGGAAACCATCTGGAAACAGTGGTCTTATCGGTCTGTCTATCAGACGCGATGTGAGTATCTCCTTTTCGGATGGCCTGCCCTCCCTCTTTAGAAAACCACCAGGTATCTTACCGGCGGCATATGCCTTTTCCTGATAATCGACGGTTAGCGGGAAAAAGTCTTTCCCCTCCATTACCCGCTTATCGGACACTGCCGTTGCCAACACAACCGTATCGCCATATTTGGCGACTATCGCACCGTCGGACTGCTTTGCCATAAGCCCGGTCTCTAATACCAACTGCCTGTCGTTAATTAAAAGCTCTACTGTTGTTACCTCTGTTGAAATCAATATTAACCTCTACTTTCTGATGCCCAACCGTTCAATCACTACCTTGTAGCGTTCATTGTCTGTGGTCTTTAAGTATTCAAGAAGCTTTCTCCTTCTTGCAACAACCTTCAAAAGACCTCTCCGCGAGTGGTGGTCTTTCTTATGTACCTTGAAATGATCCGACAAATAACCTATCCTATCACTCAATAGCGCAATCTGCACCTCTGGAGAACCCGTATCCTTCTCATGAATCCTATAATCCACAATCAATTTATTTTTAGTCTCTTTCGTTTGAGACACTATATCACCCCTTTCTTAATGTATTTAGGCTTAAACTACCACCCATCTAACAATACCATATAAAATATAAAAGTGTAAAGTGTAAAAAGTACCTACACATAAAATATTGACAAAATATTTAGGATTGAGAATTATGGGGTCAAGGGGTCCGTGACCCCTTGCAGGGGGGTCCAGGGAAGTACTGGAGCCGCCCCCTTCTCTTCTTTCTTTGTTATTTCGGCTGCCAGTTGCTGGGGAGGCCAAATACCACAAAGCCTCCACCGGAGATATTCAAGCCGTCCATGAGGTACATGTAGACGTCGCCTTTTGTGGCGTCCTGCCAGAGGATGTCGGCCTTACCGTCGCCGTTGTAATCACCTGTTGTCATCAACTTCCAGTTACTTGGTATTCCTCGCGATATGTAGTTGCCGCTAATCATATTAAACCCATTCATCAACCATGCGGCTGTATCACCAGTGGCGCTGTCTTGCCATAGCACGTCGGCCTTGCCATCACCGTTAAAATCATCAACCGCTTTTATCTTCCAATTGCTTGGGATACCCTTAGCAACATAATCACCGCTGGATATTGTAGCCCATCCATCAACCACATCGCTACATCGCCTGTCCTGGTGTCTTGCCACAGGACATCGGCCTTGCCATCACCGTTAAAATCTGCTACCGCTTTTATCTGCCAGTTGCTTGGGATACCCTTGACAACGGAATTAACGCTAGCTATACTTGGCCCGTTCATAATCCACATGGCGATATCGCCAGTTGTGGTCTCCTGCAAGAGGACGTCGGCCTTACTATCACCGTTGAAGTCGCCCACTCCCTTGATCTGCCAGTTGCTCGGGATGCTACCGACGTCGTTAGCGCTTGAAATACTTGCGCCATCCATCAACCACATAACGATGTTGCCCGTTGCTGAATTCTGCCAGAGGACGTCGCTCTTGCCATCGCCGTTGAAGTCATGCCTGGCCTTCTTATTTGGATTAGGAGTTGGTGTGGGAGTCGGCGTTGGAGTTGGTTTCGGTGTAACAGTTGGAGTTGGAGTTTGCGTCGGTGTTGGGGTTGGAGTGGGTGTTGTAACCTGTCCACCACGAACCGGCCAAACGTAGACGTTGCCGGACTTATCGCCGCCGCCCATGTCGCCGTCGTTCATGAGGACGAAGCACGCGTAGTACGTCTTGCTAGCATAGGACGTGGATGACCAGTAGTAGTCAGGCTGAACGCCTGTAAAGGGATGACCGGATGGAAGTGATGGGTTGTACATTGACCGGTCAACCAGACTAGACAACTCGTTTTTATTGGGTAGCCGCCAATCATTGTAGCCAAGGTAATTTGCCTTATTTAAGCAGGCCACATGAACCAGCGCTGCCTGCCAGTTCATATAACCTCCGGTGCAACTACCCACCGTTGGCGTACTGGCATCATCGGTCCAGACCAGCCCCGTAAGGTTATCAGTAACCGTTTGATCGCTGTTACTCGTAAACCTCGGGTTAGGCCACGCCACGCCTTTCTTTAACGCACCGTCATCCTGTGACGGGGTGTTGTCGGCGTCATAGCTCTTTGTCTGACCAGTCTGTGGCAGGCTGATGGCAGCAGCCTGTCCGCCACGAACTGGCCAAACGTAGCTGCTGTAGGACTTACCGTTGTCGCTCATGCCGTCGGCGCCCATGTAGACGAACCACGCGTCGGACGTATTGAAAGCCAAGGACGTGGATGACCAGTAGTAGTTAGTCTGAACAGTGTAAAACCCCTGCGAATTAAGCCATGTCGCTGTATTAGTCTGCCCAGCGTTGACAAGGCTCTCCAACTCGTTGATGTTTGGCAGCCGCCAGTCGTTGTGGCCAAGGTAGTTAGCCGTATTCAGACAGGCTACGTAATCCAACGTCGGTTGCCAGGCCATAGCACCGCCTTTGCAGGTGCCTACGGTTGGTGTGTTGGCAGTTTGCGGCCAGATCAGCCCTGTAAGGTTGTCGGTAACCGTCTGATCGCTGTTACTCGTAAACCTTTGGTTAGGCAAGGCCACGCCCTCCTGTAGTGCGCCGTCTTGCCCTGTGCCAGTGCATGCGATGGCTATACCGCTTGCGTCGTAGCATGTCGTTTGCCCCGTTTGCGGCAGTTGGATGGTACCGGCATAGGCGGCGGTGTTAAGACACATTGCTCCAATCATTGCAAACAGCATCAGGGTAAACAACACCTTCACGCCTGAGTGCAACTGGAGATACTTCATCAACATACTTCCTCCAAGACACATCAGAAATCCAGTTCTGTAGACCAGTAAATCTGCTACTAAGCACAGATATCCTAATTCTTGATTGTGTCAATAAGCTAAAATCAAGGCAATAGAGCAAAAGGCAATCAGGCCCCAGCGACCGTAGGAAGCGGGCAGATCAATTCCACCCCCCATAGTGGAAAGCATAAAGGTATGGATCGAAGGTTCGGTGGTAAGAAAGTGGCTAGGTGTTAAGTTGCATCGAGAGAGAGAAATAGCGTGGATAGGTTGTGTGTATGCAAAAACGCTGCCAGAGAAGGCGGTTTCAGGGCGTCCACAACTTTTAGGTTACATTTATTGTACATGAAGAATATGGTAAGACTTGGCAAATAATTTGTCAAGCCCAGCGAAATAAAAAATACGGGTGCATCAATTTTTCATGGGTACTTTGAATATGGATTCCCGGGTTCATCGGTGCCGTTCTTTACCGCTCCAGGACGCTCCTGGTTCTTTCCTGCTCCAGGACACTCCTGGTTCTTTCCTGCTCCAGGACACTCCTGGTTCTTTCCTGCTCGAGGTTCTTCACCACTCCAGGTCGCACCTGGTCGCTGGGCGGCAATGACTAGGGAGCGAGCTGATCCATTAAATCAGCCCTTCAATATCCCTGATGTCCTCTGCCGTTATCAACGCATCCGTTATTGCATAGAGCCTTGACTCATCTTCACACATTCTGATCTTAGGCATAAGGGATAAGGCTTTTTCACCGAATTTTCTCCTTAGCAAAATCTCAACCGTATTGTGCATAGCTTCTACCCGACCTTCTTGCCGACCTTCTTGCCGACCTTCTACCAAGCCTTTCTCTATGCCCTTTTGCACTCCTTTCATGAACCATATATCCGTTTCTAAATCGTATACTATTGGCATTTGTTCTACCTCCTCTAATAGGGTTTTTTGCATGTCTTTCAGCTTTGAGAAAACATATAGCTGCCTTATATACTTCGACAAGTCCAACCCGCCGATGGTGTGTTTTATTAATTCCGCTAAAATCTCCCTCTCAAATGACCTCTCGTCGCGATTCCCACTGTTACACAGTATCGAAAGTACTATCTCTTTGGGCACACCGGAGTAGAGAAATTGCTCGCAGGGAATATCGCTCATGTTTATTAGTTCATATCTGTAGTGGATATCAGGCATGTCTAACACGTTGTCCATCTTCATCTCGTCCTTGCCGATAAAGATGACATACTGCTTGATGATAACCTTATGCAGTGTATAGATATGGACAAAGTATCGCAACATTCTGTCAAGCATATTGGAGTCATTGGTACTCTGGAACTCTGCATGTATGATGAAGGCTGTGCCATCGTCGTTATCTACCTTGAGGACGAAATCAGCCTCGCGCTCATCCGTCAACTGTGTTATGACGTTGAGTTTACTGACCTTATCGGCCTTGATCCCCAAGACCTTCTCTATCAGAGGGCGTTCTATATCCCCGATCAGCTCTTTTATGATCTTGTCGTAACTTCCTTGTCCTGTCGGTGTCTCCATATTATTATTATATAATACATGGGCAAAAAAAAAACTGTTAAACGCTGCGGGTGAACTGCAGGGCAATTACGTTACTCATGTTACGCAAAAGCATAGTTTAAATATGGTAAAATATCTGTATCATTATCATAACATACTGGGAGTAATTTTATGAACATAAG
>JADFXD010000140.1 GCA_015233725.1 Nitrospirota bacterium
GGGAGTCTGGATGCCCTGTTGAATTATCCGGGGTTTCATGCTATCGTGTGCCATCGGTTTTTGCATCGACTGTGGCGGTGGGGGGGACCGACTCTGCCTCGCCTGCTATCGACGGTTGTGAGGCTGTTTACCGGCGTTGAGATACACCCGGGGGCCAGTATTGGGGCGGGGTTGTTTATAGACCACGGCAGCGGTGTGGTCATCGGAGAGACCTCGGAGATCGGATGCGAGTGCCTGCTGTATCAGGGCGTGACCCTGGGGGGAACCGGCAAGGATAAAGGCAAGAGACACCCAACCCTCGGCAATTACGTCGTTGTTGGGGCCGGGGCAAAGGTACTTGGCCCAATTCACATAGGCGATTATGTTAAAATTGGAGCTAACGCGGTCGTCCTGCACTCCGTCAACGACCACTGCATCGTCGTTGGTGTCCCAGGCAGGGTCGTTAAGCGAAGGGTCTTGCGGGTCGGTGAGCACGTCACGGTAGAGGAGCTCGAAAGTGGCATGCCCGACCCCGTAGAGAAGAGAATCAAGGAGCTGGAGGCATATATAGCCAAGCTCGAAGATAAGATAGAAAGGATACATGGAAAGAAAAAAATGAAGGTCTATAACACACTTACCTCCGAAAAGGAAGAGTTTATCACCATAGACAACAACCAAAATAAGGTCGGGATGTACGTCTGCGGCGTCACCGTCTATGACCTCTGCCACGTCGGACACGCACGCAGCGCAATCGTCTTTGACGTCATCAGACGCTACCTGCTCTATAAGGGCTACGACGTCCGCTTTGTCAAGAACTTTACCGACGTCGATGACAAGATCATCAAACGTGCCCACGAGGAGGGCATCTCCTGTAACGAGCTGACAGATAAGTACATAGCGGCCTACTACGACGACATGGACGCCCTCGGCGTTGCAAGGGCTGACGTCGAGCCACTGGCCACGCAACACATACCACAGATGCTCGAAATCATCCAGGGTCTTATAGAAAATGGACACGCCTATGTCCTGGACAATGACGTCTATTTTTCGGTGGATGCGTGGCAGCAGTACGGCAAGCTCTCCAGGCGCGACCTCAGTGGGATGGAGGCCGGCGCCAGGGTAGCAGTTGACAGTCGCAAGCGCAACCCGCTGGACTTTGTCCTCTGGAAGACGTCCAAGGAGGGGGAGCCGGCCTGGGAGAGCCCCTGGGGGCAGGGACGCCCCGGGTGGCACATCGAGTGCAGCGCCATGTCGCGTAAATATCTCGGCGATTCCCTTGACATCCACGGCGGAGGGGCAGACCTCATCTTCCCACATCACGAAAACGAGCTGGCGCAGTCGGAGGCCTACACCGGGAAACCGTTTGTCAAATACTGGCTGCACAACGGCTTTATCAACCTGGATAAAGAAAAGATGTCCAAGTCCCTCGGCAATTTCTTTACGATCAAGGACATCCTGAGAGACTTTGACCCCGAGGCCTTGCGGCTGTTCATCCTGGGGACGCATTATCGCAGCCCTATTGATTTTTCGCAGGAGCAGTTGAGGGATGCCGAGACCTCAATTGATCGCTACTACAGCACTGTTATCCGTGTTGAGACCTTTCTCAAGGACAAGAGGGGCAAGGCAGCCAAGCCTTCGGCACAGGATGCTCAGTTCAGGGGCGTTGTGGAGGGCTTTAAGGAGCGCTTTGTTGAGGCGATGGATGACGACTTTAACACTGCCCTTGCCACCGGTCACATATTTGAGTTCTTGAGGCAGTTGAACAAGTATCTCGACGTCAGGCCCTATGGCGAGGAGGGCGTGGCTCTGGTCACGTCAGGGATGTCGGTGTTGTCAGAGGTCTGCGGGGTGTTAAACATCTTCAGGAAGCCCCCTCAACAGTGGTACAAGTCCCTGATCGTCAGGCGTCATCTCGACATCAACGAGGCTGAGGTCAGCAATCTGATTGATGCGCGCAATCAGGCACGCTCGCAGAAAGACTGGAAGAAGGCAGACGAAATCAGGAAGGCCCTCGAGGCCAAAGGCATCGTCCTGGAAGACAGGGTATACGCCACGGTATGGAAGGTCAAGGTCTAAGAGGCAAGAAGGGGAAAAGAAAGAAGGGAGGGGCGTGGGTGGAGGGTTGCTGGGAATGGATAACGGGTCGTCCCGACCCGTCATCCGTTTGCCTGCCTAGCGGCATATTTCCAGGCGTGTTGCGGGATGGCTTGACTTTTGGCTTGTTAATGTTCGATAATGCCATAGTGTTTGGTTCAGATTTGTGATTACAGAGATTGCCATAAGTGGGTTTAAGTCGCTGGTGGACTTTCGTATGACCTTTGACAAGGGGTTGAACGTATTGATAGGTCCAAATGGCGCTGGCAAGAGTAATATCTGTTATGCGCTTGATCTGTTTGCAAAGGCCGCAGGTGGTAATGTGCGCGCATTTCTCAGCGAGCGAGGCGGTATGACAGGCTGCTTTACGAATACACTAGGCGACAGACTTTCGGAGAAGGGAATATGCGCCTCTTGCAAGGGAGAGATAGCGTTAAGTGATTCCGATGAGGTTTTGAGATATGAATATAAGGTAAGACTTTTCATAATTGGTGATACAATCCCAATATTACACCAAGAACTTCAGTTACAAAAAGGAAACGATAAAAAGTTTAATATAATTCTTGAGGCGAAAGCCGAAGAAACAAAAGATATCCAAGAATTTTTCGGATTAGATGGTGCAGTTGAAATAAAAATTGTAATGAAGTCAGAAGATTTAAAGAAAGATTTTTATAGAAATAGTACTCAAGGTATGTTAAGAGATAGACAACCAGCTAACCCAGTAATACTAAACTACTCTGATAATTACAAAACGCATTCCTTTCATGAAGAATTACTTAATGGCAAATTCTTCAGAGTATTAAGCGATTACTATGATTATTGTCATCTTGTAAGAGAAGATTTAATAAGCACTACGATTTTAAGCATTGATCCAAAGATTGCAAGGGGAGACAATGATACGACTGATCCATCGGAAATGTTGCCAGATGGTAAATACCTCACCAATGCCTTGTATTCAATGATCAATAAAAGGAATATAGATTTAGACGATCTGAAGTCTTTACTTGGCAAGGTGTATCGGCCCTTTAGAGATATAAAAAGCATCAGTAGTAAAAACATGACGCGTTCATTTTTTATTGTTGAGGGAGATGATATAGAAATGCCAGCCAAGAGCTTATCCGATGGCACGGTTAAGTTTATAGCGCTCCTTGTGGGGATATATTCTCAAAAAACAGGTACAACAGTTATTGAGGAACTTGAAAACTATATGCACCCCTGGGCATGTCAATTGCTGGTAGAATACCTTAGAGATTATTTCGAGGATAAGCAGTGCATCCTTACGACTCATTCAGAGACGATGCTAAATTCACTAAGACCAGAAGAGGTTGTCGTTGTAGAAAACAAATCAGGTAAGACGGAAATTACCAGACTATCCGAGAATCGTCATATCAAAGAGGTAATAAGCAATACTGGTTTTGGTTGTGGATATTTTTATGTAGGCGGAGCAATAGGTGGTGTACCACTATGATTGATCTTAAAAACACCTTATTTATTGTTGATGGTCCATCAGAAGTTTCTTCTTTCGAGAAGAAATTTAATACTGAGTTTAGACAAACACCTGAGTTTAGAAAAGCAACAGCAAATGGCAAAGATGTTACCGCAGAAGGTTATGTTAATTCTATTTACGGTTATTTGAATGAGGCTCTTAATGGTAGATTTAGACATATTCTTTGTATATTAGATAGAGAAAAAAGACAAACTACTGCTGTTGAATTTGGAGACTCTGTTTTTAAAGAAATTAAAAAACGACTATTAAAAGATTTTAATGAAGAACAGTTAAAGAAGATAACAGTTGTTGTCTCTGACAGGTGCTTTGAAAATTGGATTGTCGCAGACATTGAAGGCATTAAAAATAGACAAGATTTAATCCATCAGGACAATGAACAGGATAATTTTGAGGGACGAAACGGTGCCGCTATTCTTAAAAAAATAATGTTAGGAAAATACAAAAAAACAACCCACGCTGATCTGCTCTTTAACTGTGTGCGCTTTGATGTAGCCCGTGACAATTCAACATCCTTTGCCATATTCTGCTCCACAATCAACTACCCTTAAGATGCTCAACCCTAAAATTAATCTCCAGACGCTTATAATAACCATACTGCCATGTTTACTAACCTAAACCTGCTGGTCTACTTTATCAGGAAGGATGTCAAGGGCAAGTACGCTGGCTCTGTCCTGGGTGCCTTGTGGAGCGTCTTGCTGCCGCTGTTGCAGATACTGATCTTCTGGTTCGTCTTCGATGGGATAATGAAGGCCAGACCATATGCCGACACAACAAACACACACATCCCATATCTGTACTTCCTCCTCTGTACCATACTCTGCTGGACGGCGTTTTCCGAGGGGATCATCAGGGCGTCAACCTCAATTATCGAACACAGCGATATGATCAAAAAGGTCTCCTTCCCCAACATCTACCTGCCGCTGTCTGTGACCATATCCAGCTACATCCAACCCACTGTGGGATTCCTTATATTTCTAATCGTCTACTCGATCCTGACAACCTTCTCAACAATATACCTGCTGCTGCTGCCAATAGTCCTCCTGCAACTGCTGCTTACCATGGGAGTTGGCATGATACTGTCCGCCCTGTTGCCATTTCTCAGAGACATGGGATACGTGATCGGTCACGCCATGCAAGGACTCTTCTTCCTATCCCCTATAATGTACAGCATCGATAAAATCCCCGAAAGATTCAGGATATTGTTCTACCTCAACCCATTTGCACACTTTGCCAACACCTACCACAAAATAATACTCTTCAGAGAATTACCAACAACAACATTACTCCTATCCTTAGTGGCGATATCCCTATCGAGCTTTACCTTGGGATGCTTTGTCTTTAGTAAGTTCAAGGATGGCTTCAGCGACGTATTATGATGCCAGGGATTGAGCAAGATGGGGTCAAGGGCACTGGTGCCCTTGCAGGGGAGGTCAAGGAGGGGGCGGAGCCGCTTCTTTACCGCTCCAGGACGCTCCTGGCTCATTGCAGGGGGCAAGGAGGCGGAGCCCCCAAGTCTTTTCTTTTTCTTTTTTTTTGCAATGATGAATAAGATAGCGTTTTTTGATTTCGATGGTACGATTACCAGACGGGATAGCTTTAGTGACTTCCTGAGATTCAGTGTTGGGTGGCGGGGGCTACTAACAGGCATGACGGTGTTGCTGCCTTATATCGTACTTTACGCACTTAAGATTATCCCCAACTACAAGCTAAAGGCACGCGCCATCCGCTACTTCTACGGGGGGTGGGACTTCAAGACCTTTGAGGCCATCGCATCAGACTACTCAAGATGCCAACTACCGCGGCTCCTGAAAGAGAGCGCCATGGAGCGCCTAAACTGGCATAAGGAGCAAGGACACAAGGTGGTTATCGTCACGGCCTCCCTGCGATACTACCTGAAACCCTGGTGTGACCTCAACGGCGTTGACCTGATCGCCACGGAGATAGAGACCAG
>JADFXD010000141.1 GCA_015233725.1 Nitrospirota bacterium
ACAATTGTACCTCCAGATGTGGTATGGTATGAAATATGACATTGTCAAATTAGCTACAGGGACTCTAAACCCGACGGTATAACCATCTCAGGGGGGGAGCCCTTTGACCAGCCCGATGCCCTGTTTGAGCTGCTCATGGGTATAAGAAACGCCGGCTTTACGGATATCATGCTCTACAGCGGTTACCAGTTTGACGACCTGAAGGCGAGATATCAATACATAGTGGAGCTCATAGACGTGCTGATTGACGGGCGCTATATGCAGGGGATTGAGACCGATTACGTGTGGAAAGGCTCTGCCAACCAGAACGCCAACATAATCACACAGGATGCCCTGTTGCGCCTCAGATACAACTCATATCTAAAGAGGAGAGCTGACAAGAGAAGGCTCCAGATCGTAGAAGACCCGCAGGGGATATACATAATAGGTATTCCCAGACAGCAGGACACGGAGGCGATACAGATTGTCATGTGTTAAGGTATGCCCCACGTGCAAGGCCACCAACGCCCCAACCGAGGTGATGTGTGTGCGTTGCCTTGGGGATATCTCCGGTGTTGCCGTTGAGGAAGACAGGCCATCACCACCCTCCCAGGAAACCAGGCCAGTTATGACGCTCAAGACGAGTGACGGCAAGGATATAATCGTCCACGACGGTGATGTCGTTGGTCGGATGGCCGTTGGGGCCGACGTCATCGAGCCATACAAGACGGTCTCCAGGCGTCATGCCAGGTTCACCTGTGAGGACGGCAACTGGTATATCGAGGACCTCAACACAACCAACGAGACCTACATAGACGACGTGCGCCTGTCAACAGGCAAAAAGGTTCAACTCCTTAGCAACCAACGACTAACCCTGTCGTCAGCCCTGGAGCTTATCGTGATAATCTAAAGGCAAAGAAGAAGGGGGGGCTCCTTCAATGAGAATTACTGATATTTAGACGTAAATGGAGACATTAGAGCCTACATCTTGCTTTGCACCTGAGTTATTGACCCCTTGAACCATCAAATACGTGTCTTTCTGTTTTTGGCTTTGATCGAATCGCTTGGCGTTCAACTCCTGCTGGGCGCTGTTTTCTATGCTAGTTGCCTTAGAGGCAATTGCCTGATCCTGTGGTGAGGGGTCTACGGGGGCAAGGGCTGCCGCCCTGACCTGTCGCATCTTGTTGATCGTGGCTTGCGGGTCTTTTTCCGTTGATATATCAATTGGTACCTCACCACCGTTTATATAGCGCTTGCCGTCCGGTCCTGTTGTGTATTGATATGTCGGCGCTCCGGCGTATTGACCACCAACCGATTCATGCGCCTGCTCGTGCGCCCTGACGTCCTGCTCGCGCTGCTTTAACCTCTGTACCTGGACCTGTAGGGCACGATCTTTTGCCTGATCTACGCTGCCGTTTGACGTTGTCTTGGCACTACCCCATGTGACGCCAGCAGTGTTGTTGCCAGCGCTGCCGTTTACACTGCCGCTGCCATTGACCCCATCTACCGCCTTATTATTCGCACCATTACCAGAGGCCCTGGCACTACCTGATAACCCATATTGGGGGTACAATGATTGTTGTATACCTGTTGCTGATACATCCATAGTATCGCCCCTCCTTATCCAGCTTAATGAGTCATGGGTTGCCGGTTATTCTTTATTTTCCGCTGCAGGCCGCCCCTGCCTCTTTCCCGCTGCGTCAAGCCCCTGACCTTTCAACAATTGGGACTACTACCTTAGCTGGAACCCGCTCATCCAGTATCATCAGTTGTGCTGCCCTCATGTTTGATGTATTTATAACTATAGGCGCCCTGAGATTAACCGACATGTCTTTTTCGTTAATAGTTGCCGTAACCAGCACTACCATGTTTTCAATCTTGTTACACTGTAGAAACTCCTCTACCTCATCAACGGCCGTGAAGGTATAATCCTTGTATATCACAAAGGGGTCAACCAGCATAAAGGCTACATTGGGGTCATCTATCGACTGTAGGCATTTCACGGGTCTATCAGTGAACAGCAGACAGTACCTCTGTAATCCCTCAAAGCCAGCCAACCCCCGGGGAAAGTTTATAATCTTCTCGTTGTCAACCTCTATCTCACCAAACCTTGAACTATTAAACCGCATCTACATCCTCCTAATATGAAACTTATTGTACAACACTTGATACCATACTCTATGATATCACTTTTTTCGTACAATAATCCATAAATACCACACAATATTTATATCGGTAAAATGACTTAAAACTTTAGGTGACCATGCTGTAATATCCTGAAAAAACTTGACAATGACGTGATAGATGTGATAGCGTATCGAAATGCCTTAGATATAGGCTCTTGCCAACTTTGAGTGGGTAAGATTAACAACCCTACCTCGCCAGCACCCACCCATTACGAGATCAAGGGGGTCCGTGACCCCTTGCAGGGGGTTCTAAAGGGGGCCAGGAGCATCCTGGAGCGACAAAGAAGCGGAGCCGCCCCTTTCTTTCTTTTCTTAGTGCTTAAAGACGCGCTGGGTGGTAAATACCATTGTCACCTGTGGGGTTGCATCGTTGCAGGCGATGATAGACTCGAAATCCCTGTCTGACCCGCCTGCATGGACTATCGCCCTGACCCCCTGCCTGATCCCCACGTCCACACCATCCCGAAACGGGAAAAAGGCATCCGATATCATCGTGGCGCCGATCAGACCGGCCTTGTCCCCTGCCGTGTCGGCCTCTATCTCATCGAGGCCATCCTGATTACGCTTACCCGCCTGCACCTCAAGGACATAGTCGTTGTAACCAATGCCGTACCTCTTGAAACATAACGCATCCTTGTACTTGGCGTAGGCCTTAAAGACCGCTATTTCGGCCACCCCAACGCGGTCCTGCTCACCCGTGCCAATGCCCACGGTAACGCCATCCTTGACGTAGATGACGGAGTTGGACGTCACCCCCATCTCCACGTTCCAGCCAAAGAGCATGTCCTGATATTCCTCCTCGGTCGGCTTACGCTCTATGATGTACTGAGCGCCCTTGTACGTGGCACTTGCCATCGTGAAGTCTCCCCTTGAACGTATCTTGTTGAGCTGTGACTGCTGGATTATAAGCCCCCCGTCATTTAAAGACTTAAAATCGATGTATCGAAAATCCCTGTATTTAGCAAGTTCCTCTATGCGCTTAAGGCAGATTATGCGCAGGTTCTTGCGCCTGGCCAGGATGTCAACCGTCCCAGGTTCAAACTCCGGGGCCGCCACCACCTCGAGGTAATTGGCGGCGATCAACTCCGCCGTGTCCCTGTCCAAGGGGCGGTTGAGGGCGAGACATCCGCCAAAGGCCGCTATGCGGTCTGCCATGTTGGCCCGCTCGTAGGCCTCAGCGACGCTTGCACCGTAGGCAACGGCGCAGGGGTTGTTGTGTTTCATGATGGCGGCGGCGGGTCTGTCCATGAGGTACTTCAGGATGTTGAGGGCGTTGTCGAGGTCGGTGAGGTTTATCTTCCCCGGGTGCTTGCCACCCTGGAGCATCTCCTGCTCGCTTATGGCGCTGACCAGGCCGTTGCCAGGGGCGATGTATTGGCAGCCGGCGATGTTGAGGTTGCCGCTGACCAGGCCATAGAGCGCTGCCTGCTGATCGGGATTTTCCCCATAGCGGAGGCCCTTCTCTATCAGCTCGCCGGTCTTGTCATCGGGTATCTTCCAGGTGCGCTTTTTGTACCTCAGTTGAGTCTCACCAATGGTTATCGTCAACTCAGGTGGGAAATCGTCATCCATTATTGTCCTGTACATCTGCTTGATATCACTCATCGTATATTCACCTCTTAATGTTTATCTATATTCCTTTGGTAGAAGAAAGAAGGAGGGCGGCGGAGCTTCTTTGGCGCTCCAGGACGCTCCTGGCCCTCCTCAGACCTCCCCTGCAAGGGGACAAGTCCCCTTGACCCCATAATTCTTAATCCTAATCATTTTATCAAGGAATTGTTTCTTTTAAGTAGCATTGCCCCCACTTGGAGACCCAGATGTCTGGCAACGACGTCGCATTTTGCCTGAAAGAGGAAGAATATATCTTTGTTGCAGCCGCTTAGGGTTTCGTAGTTGCCTTGTCCCTTGCTGATGATTAGCCTCTGCTTGTTGAGGTGGTCGAGAAAGTGGCTGCTACAGAGTGCCGCTATCGTACCCACGCCGTCTGAGCCGTTGTCTATAACCCTGCAGATGCTATCGAGGCCAACGTCTTGGGCGTCCTTGATGGTCACGTCGTTTATTATGGGAATGCCCTTGACCACGGCGGTGACATCCTTGCCCATCCCAAGCAGTACCTCGATCAGGAGCTTGTCAAAGACTATCTCCCCGGCGTTGTCAAGGAGGTAGAGCAGGCCTGCCCCATCACCTGGATGATCGTTTGTAATGGCCTGTTTAAAGGCCTCGTAGTCATCCACCTCGATTATATGCTGGAGTGCCCGCTGGATCGTCCCCTCGATATCGACGCTGGTGAAGATGCCAAAGTCTATGATGTTTCCGGCGATGGCCAGCCTCGTGGCCATCCACAGGGGGTCGTGATGCTCAAAGACCTGCTGTCTGAGCTTGGGGTATAGGTCTAAGGCCATAGTGTTATAGCGCTCCTTGAGCTCCTTGTAGGGGTCTTCGCCGGTGAGCTGCCTTATGACCCTGTAGATAAATGTCGTGGCGTATGCGGGTGGTTGACTGACATCGGCACCCTCCATCTCGTGCAGGACGGCCCTCATCACGTCGAGTTTATCGTCCTCCCCCATGTGCACGTTACCGAGTGTCAGGACGGCCTGTCTGGCAAAGCAGGGGAAGCATTCTATCTGCGTCTTCATAGCAGTCGCTTTAGCAGCAATCATTATGGATGATGCCCTTTAGATACTCAGATATTGCCGTGTCGTAGGATGCCGTTTGTGCAAAGGCCTTCTCTGCCAGGGCTATACGCGTCTTTAGGCTGACGTGGCCATTGTTTTGTTTCATCTCCTTTATGATGTCGTTGTAGGTATTGGGGTCAACCACCACGATGACGTCCTGAAAGTTCTTGGCCGCTGCCCTGATCATGGCCGGTCCGCCGATGTCTATGTTTTCGATGGCGTCCTGGATGGTAACGCCCTGGCGCCTTATGGTCTCTCTGAATGGGTAGAGGTTTACCACGACCATGTCAATACCCTTGATGTCGTGTCTCTGGATGGTGTCCATATCCTGGGCGTTGCTGCGTCTGGCCAGTATCCCGCCGTAGACCTTTGGATGAAGCGTCTTGACCCTGCCATCCATTATCTCTGGAAAGCCGGTATAGTCGGAGATCTCCATCACGTCCACTCCGCTTTGGCGCAGGGTTTTGGCCGTCCCGCCCGTAGAGAGGATATTGACCCCCAAGGCCCTTAGCTCCCTGGCCAACTCCACCACGCCGCTCTTGTCCGATACGCTTATGATAGCGTTTAGCACCTTATCTCCGTCCATGTTCTATTGCCTCCTTAATGTTATAATTTAGTTCAACCCTAAAAAAAAGAAAGAAAGAAGGGGGGCGGCTCCGCCCCCCCC
>JADFXD010000142.1 GCA_015233725.1 Nitrospirota bacterium
CATATCACTACATAAAGAGGATACCCATTGACTACATAAAGATCGAGGGTGAGTTTATCAAGGGCATGTTTAAGGACGTCGTATACCACGCCTTTGTAAAGAGCATAGCGACCCTCGCGATGGAGTTAAACATAAAGACGGTAGCAAAGTACGTCGAGACCCCTGAGACACTTACAGCTCTTGCGGCCATAGGGGTGGACTATGCCCAGGGGTACTTCATCGGTATGCCGTCATCGACCATTGGAGAGTCGCATGGCATCCGTGGTAGCGTAGGATTATGTTAACAACATTTGAAGCAAGATAAGGAGAGATTATGGCAACAGGAACTGTATCAACCCTCGGTGCGTTATTGGTACAAAATAAACTTGCAGAGGAAAAGCAAGTGAAGGAGGCCTTTGAGATATCCAAGAAGGAGGGCAAGAGGCTAGGCTCCGTGCTTGTAAGGATGGGGTTTGTCAATGAAGACACCCTTGCAGCTTTTTTAAGCAAGGAGTATAAATTTCCTCTGATTGACTTGTCTCAGTATAAGATAGACACCGAACTGGTTAAGAAGATACCGATTGAGAGGGCAAAGAGAAATATCCTGATCCCCATTACAATGGAAGGGGATTCCTTGAGGATCGCCATTGCCGATCCCACCAACAATCCTGCCATAGAGGACGTTAAATTCATCACCAGGATGAAGGTAGGGGTTCATGTGGCTACGGAATCCGCTATCATGAAGGCGATAGAACAGTACTATCCCAAGTCGGAGCAACTCAAGGCAGCTGGAGCGCCCGCAAAGTCAACGGAAAAGACCTCGTTAGACATGTCCGAAATTGATAAGCTCATCAAGAAGACGACTTCCAATATCTCCGTTGTTGAGCAAAAAGAAGATAAGATTTCGTTGAATGATGCCAGCGCAGCCCCTATAATCCAGCTAGTAAATGGAATCCTGATGAATGCAATCGATGCTCGGGCCAGCGATATTCACATAGAGCCTTGGGAGAAGGAACTTCATGTAAGATACAGGATAGACGGTGTCTTAAGGGAGGCGTTTCCGCCCTTTCCAGAGCGTATAAAGAACCCACTGGTGTCACGCATCAAGATAATGTCCCGTCTGGATATATCGGAGAGGCGTATACCCCAGGATGGCAGGATCAAGATCAAGTTTGGTGAAAGCAGTGAGATAGACTTTCGTGTCTCAACCCTGCCGCTGCAGTTTGGCGAGAAGGTGGTTATGCGAATCCTTGACAAGTCTAACCTTAACCTCGACCTAAGTGTGCTGGGGTTTGACGATACACAACTCAACGACTTTGTCGAGGCCATAGAGAAGCCCTACGGGATGGTGCTGGTTACCGGTCCCACCGGCAGCGGTAAGACCACGACCCTGTATTCGGGCCTCTCACATCTGAATAAAGAGGGGGTTAATATCATGACGGCAGAGGACCCCGTGGAGTATAACCTGTCAAGGATCAATCAGGTGCAGGTCAAGGCAGAGGTGGGACTTACGTTTGAGGCTGCCCTGAGGTCATTCCTGCGGCAGGACCCCGATATAATACTGGTTGGTGAGATCAGGGATAAGGAAACCGCCGAAATAGGGGTAAAGGCCGCATTAACAGGCCACCTTGTCCTGAGCACGTTACACACCAACGACGCCCCGGCCACGATTACAAGACTCCTAAACATAGGGATAGACCCGTTTTTAGTATCCTCGGCGGTTATCCTGGTGATAGCCCAGAGGTTGGCAAGGAGGATATGTACGAAATGTGAAAAGATTGAACAAAAATTGCCGCCACAGGTGCTTTTAAAGGCCGGAGTTGCCCCCGAGGATATTGCTGATTTCAAGAGTTACGTGGGTAAAGGATGCGAGGCCTGCAACAATACCGGCTACAAGGGTAGATTGGCGCTACACGAGGTAATGCCGATGCGCAATGACCTAAAAGAGATTATTCTCAACGGAGGAACTGCCGAGTCTATAAAAAGAGTGGCCGTTGGGTTGGGTATGCGCACACTTCGGCAGAGTGGCTTAAACAGAGTCAAGCAGGGGTTGACCTCTATTGATGAGGTCTTTAGAAGCACGTTTGGAGACTAAAAGCGATTAATAAACCAAAGATTCTATGCCTAAAGAGGAGATGATTTTATGAGTAAACTTAAGACATTGCTTGAGGAGCTCTCTGACGATGACATACAGTGGCTGCTTTCAAGCGGGCTCGAGGAGCAGATAGAGCCTGGCACTGTGGTTATAAATGAAGGTGAGTATATCGGCTCGATTTACATGGTCTTGGAAGGCACCCTGGGGGTATATCTCTCTGCCACTGACACGAGGCTGTTAAACACAATAGGCGCAGGGGAGATATTAGGAGAGATGTCTTATTTAGAGGATAAACCTACGTCGGCCACTGTTATTGCTATAGACAATGTTGTCCTGCTTAATATCTCAAGGGAATCTCTGGATAACAAGATGTATGACGAACCTGACTTTGGCAGGCGCTTTTACAAGGGTATTGGCATCTCTCTTTCAAAGAGATTACGACAGTTAAATGCCCGCATGGATCATATCCTTGAGCTCCTGGAAAGCGCAAAGAAGTGGCCAATTGAAGACGGCTCATAAGGGTTTTATCGCAGATTTTGATTTGATTAACTACAGAATACATAGCTCTTTAGGGAGGGCAGAGCCCTCTCTTCTTTTTGTCTTTTTTTTTTACTCGAGTATGTAGAACGACAACATTCCAAGTGTTGCCAGGAGTAAGCCGCTGCCGAGAAATTCGGTCAAGCGAAACAGGCGCATCTTAGCCAACCCAACCTCGATGAGGATCAGCCCAACCCCCACCACGGCGAGTTTGACTATCATAAGCACAAAGGTCACGGCCACTGCCCTGACATCGGCAACATGCGCTATGCCCCAGGGGAAGAACAACGACGTGGCAAGCATGACAAACAGCAAGAGCTTCATCATCTTGGCCCATTCGATAAGCGCCAGATACCTGCCCGAGTACTCCAGGATCATTGCCTCGTGTATCATCGTGAGTTCCAGGTGAGTAGAGGGGTTATCCACGGGAAGCCTCCCGGTCTCTGCAAGGGCAACCATGATGAAGGCCAAAAACGCAAAGACGATAGAAGGTCTCAACAGAACCTGCGTATCAGCCACCGATTGTACCATCTGCGCCAGAGAGGTTGACCTGGTTGCCAGGGAGACGGTGAATATGGCCATGAGCATGGCCGGCTCACTCAAAGACGCTATTGTCATCTCGCGGCTTGCCCCCATGCCGCCAAAGGCCGTGCCAATATCCATTGCCGCAAGGGCAGTAAAAAACCGCGCAATGGCAAAAAACGCCACCAGGACAATGACATCGGCCGTGGCTGCCAGCGGCAGGTCTGCACACAGCATAGGGATTATGCCCCCTGGGAGCACCGCTATCCCAAAGACTATATACGGCGTGGAGCGAAATATCCACGAGGCATTATCCGCAATCACGACGTCCTTGGAAAATAGCTTCAGTATCTCCCTGTAGGGCTGAAACAACCCGGCAGAGGAGCGTCCCTGGCTCCAACACTTCAGCATCCTGACCCATCCCACAAACATCGGCGCCCCCACAAGCAGGATTACCAACTGCAAGGCCTCTATAACCAGTGGAAATACCCTCATCGCAAAAACACCAACAGCGCCAGTATGGTAACAAAGGTGTAGATCAGGTATATCTGTATGCGTCCCAGTTGAAGCATACCAACCTTCTTTGCCAGATATAAGGCCGCATTAATCAAGGGATTGTACAACCAGACCCAAAAGAGGTCACCCACACGCAGGTAGTAGTGAAACCTCTCTGGAAAGGCGCTGTGCCCGGCATGAGACGTCAGCCTGAAGCGTTCCTTGATGTTGAAGAGGAAGCCAAATATGCGTCGTATGGGCATCGAAAATGACGTTGCGTTGTACTGCATGGTGGTGGTTAGTTTCTCAAAGCCGCAGTCCCAGACCGGCACCCTCTTGATCTTGTGCGGACGAACGTGCAAGAGCACATATGTAACCAGGACGATGGCAAGGATTCCCATAAAGACCACAGGCGCTGAATACGACGCCCGCTGCGGCTGTAGCGGTATGAGCCAAAGCCAGTCAGCCCCCCAGCGCGAGGTAGGCGCTAACTGCTGCTGAGAAGAGAAGAAGAACAAGGAAGGCGGCGCTGCCCCCTCCTTGACCTCCCCCGCAAGGGCACCAGTGCCCTTGACCCCTTCTTTTACGCTCCAGGACGCTCCTGATTCCTGCGATGGCTTGAGGTTGTGTTGGGTCGTGGGTGGAGGGTTATGAGCGTTATGTTGCGATGAGGTTGCAATGGTGGCGTAGGTTAGTTCGTTGGCGACAGTGTTGAGCCATCCAATGGTAAAGGTGGGCAACACACCCAGGACAAGACACATCAAAGCGCTCAGGGTCATGCCAATGCGCATGGGCCAGTTTGCCTTATGTGCGTGGTCAACGCGCACCTCGCCGCGGTAGTGCCCCAAGAACGTAACGCCAAATGTCTTGACAAAGCACGCCCCAGCCAGGGCGCTGGTAAGGGCCAAGAGCGCTGCCCCCAGAGGGATCAGGAGCTTCAAGAGCGTGTTGGGCAGTGAGGGCGAGAGCAAAAATGCCTGAAATGTAAGCCACTCTGATACAAAGCCGTTTAACGGTGGTAATGCCGATATCGACATACATCCAACCAGAAACACAGCGGCCGTCCAGGGCATCCTGTGGATAAGCCCTCCCATTGCATCCATGTTGCGTTCTCCGGTGATATGTATTACTGCCCCGGCACCCATAAACAACAGTCCCTTAAATACGGCGTGGTTTATCGTGTGATAGAGGCTGGCTATCAGGGCGATACAGGCCAGTAGTGGCATCTTGTACGATGTAAATATCATGGCCAATCCTATGCCAATCATGATGATACCTATGTTTTCGACCGATGAGTAGGCAAGGAGCTTCTTTAAATCCACCTGCATCACCGCATACAGTACACCCATCATGGCTGAGACAAGGCCAAGTGTCAAGACGATGGCGCCCCACCACCAGGGAAATCTGCCGATGAGGTCAAAGGTCACGCGCAATATCCCATAGATTGCCGTCTTGAGCATCACGCCGCTCATCAGGGCTGAGACGTTGGATGGTGCAACGGGGTGTGCCTCTGGCAACCAGACGTGCATGGGGATCACACCGGCCTTTGCCGCAAAGCCCGTAAACGCCAGCAGGAAGGCAACCGTCGCCACGGTGCCAGAGAGATGAGCGCTACGCATCGCGTCAAATGTATATACGCTAAAGCCATCAAATCCAGTGGCATGTCCCGCCATGACCCCAAAAGACAACAGTATGAATGCCGCCCCAACGTGGGCGACGATCATGTAGAGCAGGGCTGCCTTTCTGTTTTGTGGGTGCTCGTCCTCAAACATCACCAGGAAGTACGAGGCCGCCGCCATCA
>JADFXD010000053.1 GCA_015233725.1 Nitrospirota bacterium
TTTATTGCCAGTGCGGCTCGCACCTTTTATTGCCAGTGCGGCTCGCACCTTTTATTGCCAGTGCGGCTCGCACCTTTCTTTTGTAACAGAGACTCTATGTTTCTGAGAAAGTCTTCCTTGTTGGATTGTCCCTTTTCAAAGATGGTTACCACCTTGCTTTGGAGCTCTTGCCGCTCATCCTTTGTCAGCACCTTGGCGGTCAGGATGACTACGGGGATGTCCCTGGTGGTCTCGTTCTGTTTGAGCTCCTGGAGGACTTCAAAGCCGTTCATCTCAGGCATCATCAGGTCAAGGACGATAAAATCAGGTTTACTGACTATTGCGGTATATAGTCCCTCCTTGCCCCCGTACTCTTTTATGATCTCATAGACGTTGGTGTCAAAATAGGAAGAGATGATCTTTAGCGCCTTTGGGTCGTCGTCGATCAGCAATATCTTGAGCTTGGTGTCCTTCTTGGCAATACCGGTAAGCGAACCGACCAGGTCGAGTATCTCTTGTCTTGAGATCGGTTTTTTCAAAAAGGCGTTTGCGCTCAATGATGTACCCCTGACACTCTCCGCAATTGACGATACCACTATCACGGGGATATCCGCAAAGTCGTGATGGTTTGCCTTTTCATCGAGGAAGGTAAAGCCGTCCATATCGGGCATCATCAGGTCAAGACATACCAGGTTGGGTCTGAACTGAGACATCACATCCAGCGCCTCCTTCCCATTTGCCGCAAGCATCACCCTGTAGCCCTCAGACTCAAGTAAGAGCTTTAAGAGGGCCGCCTGCGATACGTTGTCCTCAATGACCAGGATAAGCGTCCCCTCCTGCTCAACAACAGTGGACCCTCCCTCTGCATATCCCCCTTCCTTGATGCCCAGGGGAGGGCGTTGCATAACCCTGGCTATTGCCTGCTGCCTGGGCGGTTTGCTGTCCACCGCGTCACTTATGACAGCTACCGCGGCAGCCTTACCCCGCAGGGCGCGCCTGGCATCAGAGAGCAGATCGGTGCTGCTGAAACTGCCCTTTTGTACAATCTTCAGTACGCTGCTGTTAAGGGCCTTGCGGTCATCCTCGGTTATTATCTTTGCCGTGAGGATAATGATATTTATATCTGCAGTATCAGGGCTGTCCTTGAGGGCATGTACTACGTCAAAACCGGTTACCTCGGGCATCATCAGGTCGAGCACCAACAGATCGGGCAGCTCCAGCCTGGCAATTTCGATCCCCTCCCTGCCGCCATAGGCCCGCAGGACAGTGCAGTTTTCTGCCTTCAGGTAGCTGGAGACAATGTCCACTGCCTTGGGGTCGTCATCGACCACGAGCACCTTTAACGGCCTGTGGACGTCTTGTGAAACGATACCCGTTTGTCTGATTGCCGCCAGCAGCTCATCCCGTGAGACAGGCTTCTGCAACACATTGGATGCACCCAGGGAAAACCCCTTGTTCTGATCTGCCACCACCGAGACAATTATCACAGGGATGTGAGCAATCTTCTTGTTTGCCTTCATCTTTTCAAGGAACTCCCAGCCGTGCATATCCGGCAGCAGGATATCAAGGGTAATGAGGTCTGGCTGTTTACTCTCTGCTATATCAAGGCCCTTCTGGGCGGTTGCGGCTATTATCGTGCTGTACCCCTCTGATTGTAACTGAGGGCGTATGAGCTCAACTGACCTTGGGTCATCCTCTACGATCAACACCAGTGGGGTGTAGGAAGATTTGGTCATTGTCTCAGGGGCGGTCTCCCTTGCTGTGCGCATATCAACTAATGCCCTATACACTGATACATCCATATCACTGTCCTGTCTGTAGGGCAGCCAGGCGGTGAAGCAACTGCCCTTACCCTCCTGACTCTCGACACCTACCGTGCCACCGTGCAGCTCAACTAGCCGCTTGACCATGGCCAGCCCCAGGCCCGTGCCCTCATACCGGCGCGAAAGAGAGCCATCGATCTGTTCAAATGGCCTGAACAGCCTCCTCATCCCCTCCTCTGACATCCCAATGCCCGTGTCTCTGACGGATATCTCCATGAATTTGCTTCCCTCCTGAGATACCACACGGACAATGACACTAACGGCCCCCTTGTCGTGGGTGAACTTGACGGCGTTTGACAGGAGATTGTAGACGATCTGTTTGGTCTTTCTTGAGTCCAGGTACACGTCGTCTATCTGCTGTATATCCATGGTGAGCTTTATACCGTGTGCGAGGGCCTTTTCCTTGATAATAGAGAGGCTGTTTTCAAGCAGAGAGGCGATGTTTACCTTTTCCAGGTCCAGGGTCATCTTTCCGGCCTCTATCTTTGAGAGGTCCAGGATGTCGTTTATGAGAGAGAGCAGGTGCTGCCCGCTGGTAAAGATGTCATTGACGTAGTCCCTCTGCTCCTCCGAGAGATCGCCCAGGATGCCGTCCTTGAGCACCTCCGAAAAGCCGATAATGGCGTTGAGCGGGGTTCGCAGCTCATGGGACATGTTGGCCAGGAACTCGGACTTCAATCTGTTGGACTCCTCCAGTTGGAGGTTCTTCTGCGCTATCTCATCCCCCCGGAGCTTGATCTGCGCCGAGAGCTCCTGCATGTCGCTGTACTGTCTGAGGTTCTGCAGCGATATGCCTATATTTGAGGCAAGGCTCTGCATAAATGCCCTGTCATGCTCGCTCAGAGGGGATATTGACGCTATCACCAGGACGCCCAGTATCTTTTTCTGATAAAAGACCGGTTGAACGACTATGACACTAGGCGTTATCGTAAGGATACCCGTCTCTATGACAAAAGGGAACTGCTCCGATCCCTCGATCTCTATGGCGGCGCCATTGATGACAGACTGCCCCACGACCCCTTCGTTGAGATCAAACTCCAGCTTGATGCTACCAGAGACCCCGTAGGAGGCCTCATGTATGAGCTTACCCCTCCACTCATCGTATGCGTAAAAGGCAGAACAGGGGAAGGGAAGCGTCTCCGACAACAACGGCAGCATGTTGTGCAGGGCCTGTCTCTGGTCAAAGGTTGAGCTAAACAGGGACAGTATCTTGGCAAACGCCTTGTCATAGCGCGCTCGCAGCCCCAGCTCCTTGTTTTTATCTTCTACCTCGAATTCTGCCAGCTTCCTTGGCGTTACGTCATATTTCATTGCCACAAAGTGTGTTACCTCTCCCCTGTTATCCTTGATTGGGGTAATGATAGCGTCTTCGTAGTAGAGGTCGCCGTTTTTTCTCTTGTTGATAATCTCCCCATGCCAGACGCTGCCCTCTAAGATGGTATCCCACAGTTGCTTGTAAAAGTCCCTGCTCTGTTTACCCGATTTCAGTATCCGGGGGGTCTTTCCGATGGCCTCGGCGCGGGTGTAACCAGTGGCTCGTTCAAAGGCGGGGTTGACGTATTCAATCTTACCGACGCGGTCTGTGATGACTACCGATTCGGCCGACTGTTCAATGGCATTAAAGAGCTTTTGCATCTCTCTCTCAACCTTTATCCTGGTGGATATGTCGCGGATGATGCCGTTAAATACCCGGCCTGAGGGTGTTACACTCTCGCTAACTGATAGATCGATCTCAAATATCTCTCCGTTTTTTCGTATTGCCCTTGCCATTCTTATCAACCCTATAACCTTTTTTGTGCCTGTCTCAAGGTAGCTATTAACAAAGTTATCATGCCTTGAATGATATGGCTCGGGCATAAGGATATTAACGTTTTTGCCAAGCACCTCATCGGCGTTGTAACCGAATATCCTCTCAGCGGCCTTGCTGAACAGGATGATACACCTGTCTATTGAGTTTATTGATACAATGGCATCGGGGGTGCTATCGAAAAACGACTGCATCCTGGCATTGGTGACAGACAGATCATGTGTCCTGGCTTCAACCGTCTCCTCCATCCTGTTGAAGGACTGTGAGATGGCCTCTGTCATGGCATTGAATCGTTGAGCCAGGAGCATAACCTCGTTTGACGTCGTGACGTTGACCGATATGAGGTAATTGCCCCTTGCTATCTCCTGCGTGTCATCTATCAACACGCTTATCGGCTTGAGGATACGGCGCTGTACATACAAAATGTTTGCCCCTATAAGGAGTATGCCTAAGACAGTAAAGACAACCCTCAGTATAATAAATACATGCTCGGTGTGATTCACCCTATCTACCAGCATCAGGACGACATGATTGATATCGCCTTCAACAAAGTCATGTATCTTGTCATAATATACCTCCATGACCTTCCTTCCGTCCTGTGGTGAGCTAATCAGGACAGCGTTAAGCTGGGGCTTAAAGACATCCTCCCATTTATTAATGAGGAGATCAAGCTCTTTGTCGACCTCAGAGTCTGTGACATCCTTGAGTTTGTACTTGAGGCTGCCGTCTTTAAGGGCATTGAGGACCTCCTCAAAGCGGTCCATTTCCACCTTGACGTGTCCGAGGGTCTTTTCGCGCTGAGGGGATGGCTCATCAAATGCCCTTTTAATGTATAAGGCGATCTCCATCGTCCTCATACGTTCAGTGCCGGCAAGGTTTATGGCATTGCTAAAGCCCTTGATTGTGGAGGAGAACCACATACCGCTGCCTATAAACGATAAAAAGAGAAACACCACAGAGGCATACAGAAACGCAAAGGAATGACGCATGGGCGTAAATTTCTCCCCGTTTACATTGGACTTTTTAGTGTTATCCATATAATCCTTTCCCTTTATGGGAGCGGGGATAGGGGAGGGTGCTCACCCTCTGTTTTATCAGTCTCTGAGGCGTTCATATATCTCTTCTAGCTGGGTTGCCGTCTCCTTAAATGCCGCAAGCACCTGTGGGTCGAAGTGTTGAGGCATGGTCCTGCCATCGCCCTCGGTGATGACCTTGCAGGTCGTTTGGTGGTCAAAGCCGGGTTTGTAGGAGCGGGGGCTCCTGAGGGCGTCGTACTGGTCAGCGATGTTGATGATCCGCCCCTCTATAGGGATATCATCCCCCTCAAATCCGTGTGGATAGCCTGAGCCATCCCATCTCTCGTGGTGGGTCAGGGCGATGCTGCGGGCTATAGTAAGCCGCCTGTGATTGCCAATTATCTTGGTGCCATAGATCGTGTGCAGCTTCATGATGTTGAACTCCTCTTGCGTGAGCTTACCGGGTTTTCTGAGGATATCGGGATGAATGTGTATCTTGCCCACATCGTGAAGAGGGGCCTGGGTGCGCAGGGTCTCTACAAAGTTTTCTGACAATCCCAGGGCCTTTGCGATCACGACGCAATTTTCTCCAACCCTCATTATGTGATTGCCCGTTGCCTCGTCATTTGCCTCAGCCGCCCTGGCCAGGGCGTATATAATGTATTCAAAGGCGCCTTGCGTCTCAGCAACCTGCGACCCCAGCGACCTCAAAAACAACCCCTGCATGACGAGGTTTTTCAAAACGGAGGTGTCATATTTCGTGACCTCCTTGCCGTAATTTAGCGCAAAGACACAAAAATGTTCGCCAAGATACCATATGATATTGTTAACCTCTATGCCGATCCCCTTAAAATTCCTTACAAAAGGCTTGGCCTCCTCTTCGCTCATGGCGCATACATCATTACAATAGTACATATGAGCCTTCTGCTTGAGGTGCACACACTTATTGCACGCAATGTCAGGATCAATGGGTGTACTGATCAACTGCCCCTGCTTAAACTCATACATGCGCCAGTTGTCCGTGTCATCAATGGAATGGATAATCACCAGGGCCGGCTTTTCGTAGTCACTGTCCCTATGCCTTATGATCTTGTTGACAATGCTGTCAACATTTGAAGCGAGATTGAATCTTACGGGGTCAAAGTCGCGTATCATCTCCTCGCCAAAGGTGGTCAGGTTGTTGATGCCTTCGTAAGCAGACAGGAGGCTGTCATTTAAGGACTTCATCTTCAGCAGCATCTTGATGCGCGCGATGACCTCGCCCCTGTCAAAGGGCTTGACGATAAAGTCCTCCGCACCGGCCTCGATGCCCTTTATCCGACTCTCCGTGTCACTGAGGGCCGTTATCATAACCACGGGGATATTCTTGTAGCGCTCATCCCCCTTGATCCTCTTGCAGACCTCATATCCGTCGATGCCTGGCATCATAATATCTAACAGCACAACATCTATCTTATGCTCCTGTAGCGCTTCAAGGGCCTTATAACCATCTTCAGCAGTGATGGCCTCGTACTTCCTCCACTGCAACAGGGTCTTTAGTAGCTTAAGATTTAGCGGTTCGTCATCAACACATAGTATCGTTGGTGTTCTTACATCCATTGGCCATCAACTCCTTAATTTTTATACTAAATTCAATCCAAACAAAAAGAATGTAAGATATATTATGGCATAAATCTACACAAAAATACACTTCTTCGGGTCTTCGGGTATATAATTAACATATTGTTTATAAGTACGTAGGATCGAGGATTAAGGGGTCAAGGGCACTGGTGCCCTTGCAGGGGGGGTCGAGGGGGGGGCAGCGCCGCCCCCCTTTTTCTTTTTTCTTCTTCTTGTGTTTTGTGTTAGAATAGGAGGATGAGTAAGATTGCGGTCTACGACACGACGCTGCGGGATGGGGCGCAGGCGGAGGATGTAGCCTTTTCCGTGGAGGACAAGCTCCTGATAACGGAGAAACTCGATGCCTTTGGCGTCGATTACGTGGAGGGGGGCTGGCCGGGGTCTAACCCCAGGGACGTTGAATATTTTGACCAGGTCAGGAGACTCAGGCTCAACAAGACGACCATCGCGGCCTTTGGCAGCACACAGAAGTTCGGCCACGCCGCAGAGGACGACCCCAACCTCAGGGCCCTCGTTGCCGCCAATACGAGTGTAATAACCATCTTTGGAAAGACCTGGGACTTTCACGTCACAGAGGCGCTGAAGATATCCCTCGATGACAACCTCAAACTGATCTACGACTCGATCCACTTCCTGAAGCGTCAGGGGAGGCGGGTATTTTTTGACTGCGAGCACTTCTTCCAGGGGTTTTTAAACAACCAGGACTACGCCATCAGGTGCATCAAGGCAGCCGAGGATGCCGGGGCCGACTGTCTCGTCCTGTGCGACACCAACGGCGGCTGTCTGCCTCAGTACGTGGGGCAGGTGACCCAATACGTCGTCAAACACCTCCAGGCTGCCATCGGCATACACGCCCACAACGACTCCGACTGCGCCGTGGCAAACTCCCTGATGGCAGTCAGCGCCGGGGCAGTGCAGGTGCAGGGTACCATCAATGGATTGGGAGAGCGATGCGGCAACGCAAACCTGTGCTCCATAATACCAAATCTCCAGATAAAGCAGGGCTATGAGTGCATCGGGGACGGTCTGAGACTCGTGCGTGAGGTCTCAAGATTCGTCAACGAAATAGCCAACATCAGCCACCTCAGGCGGCAACCCTACGTCGGAGATAGCGCCTTTGCCCACAAGGCTGGTATCCACGTCAGCGCAATACGCAAGCGACCTGAGACCTACGAGCATATCAGTCCGGAGCTGGTTGGCAACTCCCAACGGGTGCTTGTCTCAGACCTGGCCGGCAAGAGCAATGTGCAGAGAAAGGCCGAGGAATTTGGCGTTCACTTCACGGACAGGGGCAAGACCCAGGAGTTGATAGATAGATTAAAGACGCTTGAAAACGAGGGCTTTCAGTTTGAGGCCGCCGAGGCATCCTTTGAGCTGTTGATGAAAAAGAGCTCAGGACAGTACTGGGAGGCCTTTGAGCTGCTTGGTTTTCGCGTGATCGTGGAGAAGGAGGACAGGGGCAAGGAGGCAAAGAGCGAGGCCACGATAAAGATGAGACTGCCCAACGGAGTGGTCGAACACACGGCCGCCGAGGGTAACGGTCCCGTCAATGCCCTCGATAATGCCCTGCGCAAGGCGCTGCATCCCTACTATCCAGCCCTGAGGGAGGTCATACTGCACGACTATAAGGTCAGGGTGCTCTCAGGGGTCAAGGGGACGGCCACAGGTGTGAGGGTGTTGATCGAATCGGGTGATAAGGATAGCAGATGGGGGACAGTTGGCGTCAGCCAAAACGTCATAGACGCCTCATGGCAGGCCCTCGTTGACAGCATAGAATACAAGCTGTTAAAGGACGAAAAGCAACTCGCTAATGAGTAAACTCTAACCTTAAATAACTATAGTTGTTGCATGTAGGGTTAAGAAGAGCCGCCCCCTTCTTTCTCTTCTTCTGTCTTTATCATAGGTCGTGTCCTGAGTACGATTGATTGAAGCTCTTGTTGCAGACGGGGAAGTCGGGGACGATGTTTCCCGGGATGGCCTGCTCCAGCGCCAACCAGTTCACGCTTGAGGGGTCCCTGACCATGCAGCGGCTAATCTGTCCCTGTCCATCAGAGGCGAGCCAGTAGATGATCTCCCCGCGCCACCCCTCAACGGCCGCAAAACCGGCCCTGCCCAGCCACTGTAAGGAGCGGCTCTGATTAGCCCCAGGCAACTCGATAGCCGTTGAGATATCTCCACCGGGCAACTGACCAAGTATCCTGCGCACCAGGACAATGGAATGCCGAACCTCCTCGACCCTGACCCACGCCCGCGCATGGACATCACCTGAGACCAGAACCGGCACTATGACCTCAAAACGATCATAGGGGGGAAAGGGATTGTGCAGGCGACAGTCCACGTTTAACCCACTGGCACGCGCCACGATCCCAACCACACCCAACTCCCTTGCCACCTCAGGGGCAAGATAGCCAGTATCACGCACCCTGTCTTCCAGGGAGGGGTTATCGTCGTAGATGGCAACTAGGCGTTCAAACTCATCTTCAAGCAACGTCATCTCGGCCAATATCTCCCTGATACCGGTTGCGTCGATATCCACGGCCACCCCGCCGAGTGTCACCCTGTCCATGATAAACCTGTGTCCAAAGAGCCTGGAGTTGGTGCGCAGTAGCATCTCCTTGAGCCTTGAAAACTGATAAAACAACATCGCAAAGGCCACGTCGTTACAGATTGCGCCCAGGTCGCCCAGGTGATTGGCAATCCGCTCCCGTTCAAGAAAGAGCGCCCGCAGCCAATGCGCCCTCTGCGGCAGGACACATTGCGTCATGGACTCCAGGGCCATGCAGTAGGCGAGGCTGTGTGCAACCGTCGTATCGCCCGACACCCTGCCGGCAAGCCTGACGCCATCATGCCAACCCAGGGACTCGAAGCGCTTTTCGATCCCCTTGTGAACATACCCCAGGCGCTCCTCGAGGTTGATGACGTGTTCACCCACGGCCTGAAAGCGAAAGTGCCCCGGCTCTATAATGCCAGCATGTACCGGCCCTACGGGGATTTCATAGGTCCCATCTCCCTCGGTCCTGACCCACTTGTACTGACCACTGCCCCTTGCCATGCGTTGCGAGGCCTCAAAGGACTTACGCAGCGGCCAGGCATCCTGCGGCCAGTCCTCAAACTTTATCCAGGGTCTCAGGTCGGGGTGTCCAACCGGTGTAACCCCCATGAGGCTGTGTATCTGTCGCTCAAACCGCCAGGCAGTGACGTACTGCGACGTAAGGGTTGGAAACGTGGGGTCGGCGGCAGGGACGTCGGTTGTCACGATGAGGTACTCCGCCTCCTTCCTGTAACACGCAAAGACCGAAAAACAGCCTTTAGTCTGGCTCTGGTCAGTTGCCCATTGGGCGACAAGGAAGGCATAGACCCGCTTCATCACCTTTGCTGACTCAACAAACCCCTCCCTTGACACTACACAGCAGGGCACCGATGCCGGGTATTGATTCGTATCGTATCGTAGATATTCCCCGATGCAGGAGCGTCCTGTAGCGATAGAACATGCCGAGGTTATAGCGTCTCTTAGTATGTTCATTTAAAGCACTCTTAATCTCAATTTTATCCCTGAAATCTTCAATCCAGAGGAGACGTTTTTAATGTTCCTGTGTCATCGACTGTTATCTTGTATCGTTTTCCGCTTGGTGAGTACATTACAAGTCCTGATTTTTTGCTTGTTATTTCAACATTGCCATCATGTCGAACTATGAGCTTATTGTTGTATGAGGCGCTGTCTTTGCTTGAGCTTATTACGAGTGCGGCATCGTTATTTTTGCCGTTGACCTGTACGTTTAATCGCCACTCGTAGCGATGTACGTCTCGAGAGTCCTTGGTCTTGGCAACGATCTTAATATAATCTGAATTATAGCCCCCTGGTTTATCGGGGTCCTGTCTTTCGACAAACAAGGCATCTACCGGGTTATGATCGGTCAAGGCTGGGTCATCCTTGAGGATACTGTCGGCGGTGCCGCTGCCACGTCTGCGTCCAATCTGCAACAGGCCATCCTCGGTAATGCGGAAGGCCTCGGAAAACAGCATCCTGGAAAAATCCATAGACTCCTCCCTTAACGTCCAAAAGACAAATGGTCTGGCCTTGCCTACACCCCCGGACTCAACGATAATGCCAAAAGGAACCTTATCGGTGGCAAGGGCAGAATAACTAACCATCTCAAACCCCTCTTTTGATGGCACAATCCTGTGCAGGGTGATCTCTGCAAGTGCATCTGCCTGGGGTGGTTTTCCTGCTGTAGGCAGCATGTCTATTGCGCCACGCAGGAAATCCCCATGTGGTTGTATGGCGATTGTTCCGCCACCTTGAGCACGTTTGCCCACATCCTTAATGTCGGCAAGGGCAACCTCCCCCCCCGTCCTGTTAGTCAGCCTTAAGTTAGGCCAGCCGATTGAGCCATCAGGCAATATCATGAAATTTGTCCTGGTTGTGTTAGCGTTATCCTCATCATAGAGATTAATCTCATAAATCCGCAAGATCGTTGGAGTACTACCCTCAGTAAAATGCAAACGGTAGTGCTTGTATGTCATAGGTTTTAAGATGGCATATTCTCTTACTTGTCTCTTTCCCCAGGGTTTTTCTTTATCCCTATTGTCCAGGATATTCCACTGCAGGCCATCGTCAGAGCCCTGTAATTGCCATGAAATGGGCATCCTGTCTTCCGAATCTGGCCCCGAGTGTAGTGCATACTTTTTTATAGTCTTTGGGCTATCATAGATGACCTCTATCCATAAGGGATAACCTCCGCCCGCCTCCCAAAAACCATCGCCATCTGTTATGCCATCGAAGGCATACTCCGCTGGATGTTCCAGGGTGCTCTTTGACGATTTAAAGATAACCTGGCTTGACTTGTTATCCAACTCCTCACTTTTTGATTTCTTCACAGCATCAGAGGCATGAGTTAACAATAGCACACTAGATACAACCAATAGCCAAACCTTTATGCTGTTTCTAAACATTTCCAATTGTCATGATAGAATTTTTAATATTACCTTGTCAAGATAACGATGTTTACTTTAGGTACCCTGCAATGTTTTTCAGCCACTGATTAAGGACATCGGGCATGTAGATGCCAATCATCAACACCAACGTCACGTGCAATACAATCGGCACATAGGCCACCTGCACGGGGTGTTGATATGACGGCACCTCTGCCATCGCCATCGACTGGACCCTCCTAAAGAGCGCCGCGGCGGCCACCGCCAGTCCCGCAACGAGAAACGGGGTCAGATACGGAGCACCCTTGACGGTTGCCGTGAGGATCAGGAATTCGCTTACAAAGACGCCAAATGGCGGCATCCCCACAATAGCCATGACCCCAAACATCAACCCCCAGCCTACAAAGGGATTGCCCCTGATAAGACCTCTGATCCTGCTCATCTCCTGACTCTGGTGCATCTGTATGGCATGACCGCCCGCAAAAAACAGGGAGGACTTCGTCAGACTGTGTAAGAGCATGTGAAGCAAGGCGCCAAAGGTGGCAGTGGCCCCGCCAAGGCCAAAGGCGAACGTCGTTATGCCCATATGCTCTATGGAAGAATAAGCAAACATTCGTTTTATATCCTTCTGCCGTAAGATAGAAAACGCGGAGACAAGGACAGAGAGCAGTCCAAAACCCATCATGATATTGCCGGCGTGGTGTGTGCCCAAAGAGGCATCCACAAGTACCTTGCACCTGACCAGGGCATAGAGGGCAACGTTTAAAAGCAAGCCAGACAGTACGGCTGAGATAGGGGATGGCCCCTCGCTATGGGCATCGGGGAGCCAATGGTGAACAGGGACAAGCCCCATCTTCGTACCATATCCCACCATGAGGAATACAAATGCCATGGAGAGTATATTTGGCTCCATCATGCTGCTTACGCGGTTGAGGTTTGTCCACAGGAGGGCCTCACCGCCCTCACCGAGTACCTTTTCGGCTGCAAGGTAGAGCAGTATTGTCCCAAAAAGCGCCTGGGCAATGCCCACGCCGCAGAGTATAAAGTACTTCCATGCCGCCTCAATGGAGGATGGCGTGCGGTAGTGTGATACCAACAGGACGGTTGACAACGTTGCCATCTCCATAGCTATCCACAGTATGCCAACGCTATTTGTAAGAAGCGCCACAAGCATCGCAGATATGAACAACTGAAACAACGCGTGATAGTACCTCATCCGTCGTGGTCTCATGATGCCGTGCTGTTGCTCCTGAGCCATATATCTTCGGCTGAACACGGACGTTGTCATTGATACAAAGGAGGTGATAACCGCCAGATATACACTAAAGGCATCGGCAAATAAGAGCTCTCCAGCCACGAGCATAGCCCCATGTCCATAAACATCCCACGCCAGCCACACCCCCGCCATAAACGTAGCAATAGAGGCGGCAACGTTTATCTCAGCGGCAAACCGCCCCTCTCTCACGATGGCCAGGACAATGGCAGCCAACAGGGGGATGCACAATAAGGCGATAAGAGACACCGTTAGTCCACCTCCTTGAGCCTTGCCAGTTGTTCCACATCCAGGGAGTCAAAGTTGGAGTGTATGTGGAAGAAGAATACGCCAAATATAAAGGCGGCGATTAGTATATCCAGGGCCACACCAAGCTCAACGAGCAGGGGCATCCCGTAGGTAGCGCTCGTGGCCGCAAAGAAGAGTCCGTTTTCCATTGCGAGGAAGCCTATTATCTGAGTAACCGCATTTTTCCGGGTAATCATCATCAAGAGCCCTAACATAACGCTGGCAAGGGCAACGGCCAGGATCGAACGTGTCACAATGTGCGGCTGCACCAGCGATAAAGGGGGTGATAGCTCCCTGATGGGGGAAACCAGGTGGTAGGCTAATATGACCAGGGCGATCCCTATCAGCATTATCGTGGGGACGTTGAAGATGGTCTCGACCTCCTTGTGTATCTTCAATCGTCTAACGAGGGTATGCAGTATATACGGCAGCAGGATGACCTTCAGCGCCAACGTCAGGGCAGATGAGATGTAGAGGTGGTGTCGGTTGACCAAAAAACCCACCAGGGCAGTGTGTATCGAAAGAAACAACCCCTGCCACGTAAACAAAAATATAAGCCCCGACATCCTCCTCTGCACCAACATCCCAAATGCCGTCAGAAGAATAAATGCCGCCAAAAAACTGTTTATATGATGCACAAAATCTATGTACATATCAAAAAATAAGCAAATGCCAATAGCTCAACCCTAAAAAAAAAAAGGGGGGCGGCGCTGCCCCCCCCTCGACCCCCCTGCAAGGGCACCAGTGCCCTTGACCCCATAATGCTGTGGCTTGTTCACGGTGGGGTGATTATACACAATCTTATTGTTTAACGGCATCAAAAACCCCTATATGTTATAGTCAGGCAAGACAAACAGACAATCTAACTGCCTCCAAATTAAGTCATGCCGAAGAGGGGACTCGAACCCCTATGAGTTTCCCCACACGCCCCTCAAACGTGCGTGTCTACCAGTTCCACCACTTCGGCGTAGTTCTATCTTACTATAAACATATATCTATTTGCAACTAAAAAATGATGAATTTTTATGACATCAGGATTAAGGGTAGTCCTGCAGAGATAAGGTCACCACTACCGGATTAAGCATTATGGGGTCAAGGGCACTGGTGCCCTTGCAGGGGGGGTCTGAGGGGGGGGCAGCTCCGCCCCCCTTTTTTTTTCTTCTTTTCTTCTTTGTTTTTATGGAAAGGATATTTTTATTCCTACGTTGTCAAATGAGGCCTTGACGATTTCTGACATGTCGCTTAGGATACTTGAATAATCCGCCGTATTGCACCACACGTTGACCTCGAATTTTGCTATGGCGTCGTTAAACTCGGCAACCCTCATGGTTGGCTCTGGGGTGTTTAATATGCGTTTATCCAGCATCAGGAGGTTTTTTAATATATCCCTGGGTCTTTGGAAGTCGTCGCCACAGTTGATATGAAATGTCATATCCACGCGCCGCTGTGCCGCCGTTGAGAGGTTTGCGATGATCCCGCCTGAGAGTGGTCCATTGGGGATCACAATCGTCCGATTGTCAGAGGTAACAATGACGCTGTGAAATATCTGCATCTCTTTTACCTCGCCCGTAAACCCCTGAGCCGAGATAGTGTCGCCCAGCTTAAATGGTTTATTGAGCAAGATCAGCACCCCTCCGGCAAAATTGGCCAGACTCCCCTGCAGGGCCAACCCAACCGCCAAACCGGCAGCACCAAGGATGGTAACAAACGAGGTCGTAGCCACACCAACCATCGAGGCAACACTTATAAAGAGCAAGACCTTTAAGAGTATCCCTATCAGACTCCCCAAAAACGATTGCAGTGAAGGCTCCAGCTTCCCTACGCTCATGGCCCTTACCACGCCTCTTACAAACACCTTGATGCCCCGTAGGCCCAGGATCAAGACAACAACCGCCAATAAAAACTTCGGTGCATAGAGCATGAGTAACTCTATCGCCTTGTGTAAATGGGTCTGTACGCTATTCATATATTATCCTTTGATATTTAGATTTATCTGTCGTCTCAGGTACTACAACCATCGCCACAATGATATTACAAACACGATCAGAAAGACCATAGCGAGATTCATATAGGCCAGGAAGTAAAACACCTTCATGTATACAGGCATATTAGGTGTTGTCGCTGACATAGTCAACTTGCCTGCAATGGGCATCCTCTTTAGCACCTCATCAGAGTGGGGCGCCGTCTTAAGAAGCTCCGTCATATCGGCGCCGGCCTGGTGTTTCCTGGCATGGCTGCCATTTTTCCAGAGCTTGCTGTTTGAGACGTCGTAGACATTGCCGCTGTATCCGACATAGGCGGCCCTGCCCTCGGTGCCGTCAAAGCTGGAGAGTTCCTCTGGCGTATATGTGTCCTTTCGCTCACCTGGGCCCTTCTTTAAGTCCCTTCTTAACATAGGTCCTATCACAAATATCACGAAGATGGCCGATACAACCATAATCAGGAACAGGGCTATCTTTATCGACAATAGTATCCCAAACCGCGTGGTATACATGGCCTTAAGAGAAGGCACCCGTGCGATGGTCAGGAATGTCCCCGTGACAGCCATAATGATAATCGAGGAAATCCCAATCCAGAGTTCCCCCCTGGGCAGCCCCCTGGAGGCATATACCGGCTTTAACAATATGTGGACGTAGAAGATCGCCCCAAACCACACGATTGCGGTCAACATGTGAAGATATCCCACGATAAGCCTTATTATCCTCTGTGCTGACGTCATCGGCCTGTACAGCCCCTTCACCCTCAGCGTGTCCTTGAACTCCTCACCCCCTGTTGTCAGCCTTGCCCCTCCAGAGGGGTCAACATGACAGGCCACACAGGGCTTGCCGGTCTGATTGGCGTACTCGGGCATTGACAGACAAGGCGATGGCAACAGGAAAATTACCAGGACCACTGGTAGACATATCCTATATATCATGGCCTTATTTTTAACATCTATCATAATTGCTACAATAGCATGTTTCATCACCTTATTACAATAGCAAGCAGGTGGCCCTGAGTATCCCATCACACTCAGAACACAAGCTCAAAGGCTACGTAGGAACCAGGAGCGCACAAGAAGCGGCTCCGCCCCTTTCTCTCTCTTCTCTTTTCTTTTTTTATAATTTTCTCCTTTAACATATGGTATAATTAAGCATAATGAAGTATGCGTATGAAGACCTGAGTCCTGAGCAGTTTGAGAAGCTGATCTTTTTTGTGTGCCAAAGACTCCTTGGCATGGGTGTGCAGAGCTTCTCAAAAGGGCCGGATGGAGGGCGGGATGCCAAGTTCAAGGGTACCGCAGAGCTTATCCCAAGTAAGGCTGCACCGTGGAAAGGAACGGTGATTATCCAGGCAAAACACACCAACGGCCTCAATATGAAATTTTCGGAGCCTGCTTTTTTCAGTAAAGAGTCAGAAAGCTCTATAATTGCAAAAGAAATCCCAAAGATAAAGAAGTTGAAAGATAATAATGAAATTGATCACTACATGCTCTTTTCAAACAGACGACTTTCAGCAGGTGCCGAGTCTGAAATATGCAGATACATATCAGAACAAACCAAGATTGCCAATGAATCTATACGTCTTTATGGCATCGAAGAGATTGAGGGCTTACTTAAACAGTTCCCCGATATTGCCAGGCGAGCAGAGATTGACCCAGTAGATTCACCACTAATGGTAAGCCCTGCTGACCTTGCAGATGTAATCATTAGCCTTGCTAAATATATAGAGACTGTAGAAGTAGCAAAATACATCCCACCTGTTGCCCGTGTGTCTCTTGAAAAAAAGAACCAACTCAACAATATGACGCCAGATTATGACAAATGTCTACGAGAATATTATCTGAAAGATACCAATATAATTGATGATTTCCTTGCCGCACCAGAAAATCAAGAGCTACTTGAATCATACAACAACGTAGTCGAGGAGTTTCAATTAAAGATAATTGCTAAACACAAGGGATATCAGACTTTTGACGATATCATGAATTACTTGACGGATTTGCTTTTTAAGCGTGATGCGGATTTAAAAAAGAACAAGCGACTCACAAGGGCAATGTTGTTTTACATGTACTGGTCTTGCGATATAGGGAAAACGGAAGATGTTGAGACCTACTAAGCACTCACATCCTGATAGAACCGTTGTTAGCGTTGCGTTTATTTTGCTTAAACGCCTTAAGAAGCAGCGGGTTGAACACCTAGATGACCTGCTTAAATTAGCAAGGAAATCCGTTAGGGGTGGAGGTTTCCTGTTTCTACCTGCCCTGAATTTTCTCTACATACTTGGATTGATTGAATACAGACCTAAAACAGACTCCATAGAATATGTGGGAGAACATGAAGTTATCGGCGCTTTACACTAATCAACCCCGGTTGTTTGAACCGATTAACTTTGTTCCAGGATTGAATGTCGTATTGGCAGATATCCGGTTGCCAGAAAACAAGCAAAAAGATACTCACAACCTTGGTAAGACAATACTTGGGCGTTTGATTGATTTCTGTCTCCTGTTAAGAAGAGACCCTCAATTTTTTCTTTTCAAACATGAGGAGCTTTTTAAAGATTTTGTATTTTTTTTGGAGATTGAATTACTCGACAACACATTTGTTACAATCAAGCGTAGTGTTGAGCAACCAACCAAGATCAGCTTAAATAAGTATATTTATGGAAATCAAGACTTTACATCGCTTTCTGAATCAAACTGGGACCACATAGATATGCCATTTGAGAAAGCAAAAGACCTCCTTGACGGTCTCCTTGATCTTAGTTCGCTTAAGCCGTGGCCTTACCGTAGAGGGTTGGGTTATTTGCTAAGGTCACAAGACGATTATAAGGATGTTTTTACACTCAAGAAATCTTCTTTTGCCCATATAGATTGGAAACCGTACCTTTCACATATCCTTGGATTTAACGACAAGGACATTAAAGAACACTACGACAAAGAAGGCGAGTTATCAAGAAAACGTGAGCAAGAGAGGGTTATAATAAATCGAATTGGCAAGTCGATTGAAAATCGCAGCAAAATCCAGGGTATGCTATCTATTAAAAAAGAGGAAGCAGAAAAAATGCAGGTTCTACTGGATGCCTTTGACTTACGAGATCAGGACAAGGAAAAGACAAGTCAACTTGTTGATGAGATCAACAACTCTATCGCCTCTCTAAATTCAGAGCGATATTACTTGATGCAAAACATGAAAAAGATAAGTGCCTCAATAAAAGATAACCAGATACTCTTCAATCCAGAGGAGGCTAAACAGCTTTTCGAGGAAGTTGGCGTGTACTTTCAAGGTCAGATTAAACGTGACTTCGAGCAGCTAATTGAATTCAATAATGCTATAACTCAAGAACGCAAGGGATACCTGATTAAAGAGAGTAACGAAATCAAGAAACGACTAAAAGATATAAATGAGACATTAAATGATTTAGGTAAACAGCGTTCTGATATCCTCTCGTTTTTAAATGAATCAGATGCTTTCATAAAGTACAAGCAATTTAGCAACGACCTGATTATCTTGAGAGCCGATATAGCTTCCCTTGAGCATCAGCATAGAGAGCTTGTTAAACTGCAAGAGTTACACAAAGAAATGAATATACTTGAAAGCGAGATAAGACAACTTCAGGCACGTATAGATGAGGATATAGATAAACAGGGATCGGATGATGGTAGTTTATTTCGCTCGATATGTCGTTTCTTTAACGAGATCGTTGAGGAAGTCTTTGCTCGAAAAGCCCTACTGACGGTGAGTACAAACAAAGAAGGCCATATTGAATTCAATGTGGATATCTTAGGCAAACATGACAATACAACTAGTGCAAGTGAGGGGCATTCTTATAAAAAACTCCTCTGTATAGCATTTGACATGGCGATTGTTTACGCTCATGCCTCAGATAGGTTTCCCCGCTTTGTCTTCCATGATGGGGTGTTTGAATCCCTTGATAACAGGAAGAAAGAGAACCTGCTTGGTATAATTAGAAGATACTCAGACGCTTATGGAATTCAACATATTATTACACTCAATGACTCAGATATTCCCCCTCAGATATCACCGGACGAACCGATGTTTGACGACTCTGAGATCATCCTACGACTTCACGACAAAGACGACAACGGACGTTTATTTAAGATGCCGGCCTGGTAGAAGCTCAGAGCCCTCGTAAAACCAGGAGCGTCCTGGAGCGAAAAAGAACCAGGAGCGTCCTGGAGCGAAAAAGAAGCAACGCCGCCCCTTTCTTTATCTTATCTCTTCACCTTTTCTATACCTGTTGCCTTGTCCATGTTGTAGATGGGGTAGAGATGGAGCCCTCTTATCCAGGGCTGCCTTACGATGTAGTCGTTGCGGTGCCAGAAGAAGACGGCGGCGGCGTCCGTGACTACGGCATCCTCTACGCGCTTGTAGATGGCCTCCCTCTCTGAGTCTGCGAGTGTCCTCCGGGCTTGCTCTATCAACGCGTCCACTTGCGGGTTGATATACCTGATGCGATTTCCGCCGGCCCCGAGGTTGGAGGAGTGAAACATAGGATAGAGGAAGTTCTCGGCATCGGGATAATCCGCCCACCAACTGAGCCAGAACATGTCAGGCTCACCGTTGTTTATAGCTACCTTGTAGGCGCTCCACTCCAGTATCCGAATCTCCACCCCTATGCCAACCTGCCGCAGATAATAAGCGATGATCTCCGCTATGTCGATCGATTCCTGGATGGCCGAGACGTAAAACCTCAGTTTCACGCTGCCCGCAATCCCGGATGCCCTCAAAAAGGCCAGCGCCCTGTCGGGGTCATAGGGGTAATAATCCGCTACGGCGTAGCCCTTCAAGCCACCGTAGGGAGCAGCAGCGCTCAATACAGAGGGCACGGCAGAGGTGGCATACCTGCCCTGTCCCTGGAGATACCTCTGGAGTATCTTTCTCCTGTCAATGGCGCAGGCGATGGCCTTTCTCAGATTGGGGTTGTCAAGCGGCCCCCGTGAATTGTTTAGTCCAAGGTAAAACGTATTCAACCCCGATGAGTGAGCTATAAGCCCCGCATAATGCGCGTCCTTTGCAAACATTGCATAGGCTGAGGCCGGCACGCCAAGGATATCAAGATTGCCCGTGAGAAACTCTGTGACCGATGTGATGTCCTCGGGGATTATCCTGTAGACGATCCCGTTTATCTTGGCGGGGGGATCGAAATAGAGGCCGTTCTTTTTGAGCACGACGTCGTTGTCTGGCTCCCAGCGTGAGAGCGCAAATGGCCCCGTTCCCACGGGGTGCAGACCAAAATCCTTGCCAAACCTCTCCACCTCCGCCTCTGAGACTATGTAGGCCGCCGGCATGGTCAGGAGCTTCAGAAATGGCGCAAATGGCCTCTTAAGCGTGATCTCTATGGTTCCGGTTTGTGCAACCTTTACGTCGGCGACGTTTTTGAACATCCAGGCATTTGGGGAGTGTGTCTGAGGGCTCATTATGCGCCTAAACGAATAAACCACGTCATCAGCGGTCAACCTCTTGTCGTTGTGAAACACGACATCCTCGCGCAGGACAAACGTGTACGTCAGGCCGTCATCGCTGACCCTCCACTGCCGGGCAATGTCCGGCGCCACCTGCAGGTCATCGTCAAGTCGCACCAGGCCATTGTACAACTTGGCGGCAATCATCCCTCCCAGGACGTCAACGACGTAGGCGGGGTCCAGGGTCGTGGGGTTGGCGCCTATCCTGCAATAGAGATAACCCTCAAGCCTCTCTGTCCTGTCAACACAGCCACAGAGGAGCAAGACAAGCCACCACCATAACAACAACACTTTTAGGTTCCTACCCATATATTGATTATACACGAAAAAAAAAAGGGAAAGAAGGGGGCGGCTCCGCTTCTTTCCCGCTCCAGGACGCTCCTGGCCCCCCTGCAAGGGCACCAGTGCCCTTGACCCCGTAATGGTCAATCCTATGGTGCTTAACTATCAAGTCAGGATTTAGTTGGGGGGTATGCAAAGCGCTTGTTTTCTAATTATAAGTGGTAACGCATTATATTTCTGGCTCTTGCCAACTTTGAGTGGGTAAGATTAGCAACCCCACCTATGAGCAGTAGGGGAGGAGAAATGCTAAGTCTTGTCGTGTTCCCTTTAATCTCTATTGTTTTCGAGGGAAAGCCTATAAAGGGCAAGGCGTTAGATTGCACTACCGCTCCCGTTGGTCGCTAACCTTAATCTGAGTTGCCCATACGAAATAAGAAGGAACCTATTATCTCTTCTAATGGTCTTTCATACCGCCCACACTTAGCACAATAAAACGATCTCATCTTTATTTCGTAATCTGCTAAACCCTTTATCTTTCTACTTACATATCCTCTATTTTCCATCTTACTACCACATACCTTACATTCCATATGCGCGACATCAAATAATAACATAAACTCAGGACTAAATCCATTACTGTTGTACGGCGGGGGGTGCATAAGAATTTAAAGGGTAATGAATTGCTTACAGTTAATTTAATGCAGCGTTTTGTTCAGTTGGTTTAGCTCAATCAGGCCGGCGAAGACCTTGGATATGCCGTCCTGGTAGAGGGTTCGCATGCCGTCTCTTATGGCCTGCTGCCTGATAAGCTCTACGCTGGAGCCGTTTAGTACCAGCTTCTTGATCTCGGCAGAGACAATGAGAAGCTCGCAAATGGCTGTCTTGCCCTTGTATCCGGTGTGGTTACACTTATCGCAGCCCCTTTCCACATACAAGACAAGGTTATCGGTATATTGAATATTAAGTTCGCTAAATATCTCCTGCCCGTACTCCTGCACCAGGTATTGAAACTCACTTGCGTCGGGATGATACTCCTCTTTGCAGAATGAGCAGAGGGATGGGACAAGGTTCAGGGCAAGCACGCCCAATACCCCATTGGCAATGCTGTAGGTATCCAGCCCCATCTCAATGAGATTGCTGATGGCCCCGGTGGTGGTTGTGTTGTAAAGGGAGCTCAACACAAGATGTCCTTTAATGGCGGCATCTATGAGCTTGTTAGCAACCACTGTGTTGGTGATCTCTCCGAGCATCATAACGTCTGGCTCGACGCTTAAGATAGCGTTTGTGGCTGCCGCGAAATCAAATTCCGTATTTGGTCTGACCTCTATCTGGTGTACCCTCTGGTGAGATATCTCCACGGGGAACTCCGCCGTGCATATCAATAAATCCTGCACGTTGAGATGACTGACAATGGCATGAAGCGCCGTCGTCTTACCGGATGCCCTTGGCCCAACCACTAAGAACATCCCGTATCGCCTCTCCAATAGCCCCTTGAGGCTGCGGACGTTTGACGGCGAGAGACCTATGTCCTCAATTGCCATCTTCCTTAGTGGATTGGCTATCCTTATGACAACGGACTCGCCGTTGACCGTCGGCAGTATGTTCAGAAAGAGGAGTATTGGCACGTTTTTATAGATAAACTTTATCTTACCCTCCTGCGGCAGATTTGATTGGGCGATGTTTACCAGGGACATTATCTTGAGCCTGTTAATCACGGCCTTGTGGTACAGGTATGGTATCTCCGTGCGATGGTCAATGAACTTGCCTTCTGCGATGTATCGGACATCGATCATGCCCCTTGACTTGTTTGGTTCTATAAATATCCTGGAGGCGCCCTTTTCATAAGCCGTGACAAGGAGCTGATTGACAAAGCGAACGACAAACCCCTCCTCAGTGGCGACGGTATCGGAGGTTGCCTTGTCATCATCCTTTATGTTTGTCTCGACGTGTTTGTCGGTGGGGGTGCCATAGGCGTTGTCAGGTTCGACGGTCTGTATGAACTTGAGGATGTCCTCCTTCAGGGCAATTAAAAACTCATACTGCGGGGCCTTGATCATCCGTTTTACCTCCTTGACGGTCATGTCGTGAAGGCCGCTGACCGCAAACACCACCTTGCTGTCAGTCTGTGATACAGGCACCCAATAGTTCTTCTTAAGCAGGCTGAGGTTAATCCCCTTAAGCAGCTCCCTTGGGATAGAAACCCTGTCGCTGTACTCAATAACACCACACCTGTAAAACTGGGAAAACGACTCAAGGATATCCTTCTTGTGCACTTGATACTTGCCCATCAGTATTGTCTCAACGTCTGTCTTAGACTCTCTGGCCTTGACTAAGGCCTCCTTTAAATCTACTTCGGAGATTGTCTTCTTGGTTATAAGGTAATTAAATCTATTCGCAATCATTTCCACTTCTCCTGCAACATAAATAAATTACCTTATACTAAAATATAGCCTCATAAATAATCAAGCACTTCCCAGGGCAATCGAATATAGAATTAAGGGTCTACGCCACAACTCAAACCTGCGCCACAAAAGTGCCATGTAAGTACATGGACAAAATTTTTCTTGCTGTCAAAAATCCTGTGATGATATGATTAAGAATGAGACATCAG
>JADFXD010000054.1 GCA_015233725.1 Nitrospirota bacterium
GGGGGAGTTTTGTGTCTTAACTCAATAGGATTTTCACGGTAAATCTGCTATAATATCAAAAGAGATAATCAGTGACAATGAGTTTGTGATGATCAAAGAGACCCCATATTTGTTCACCCTCTCATCTTAGTGATTATTTCTTGTTTCACCTGAAAAGAGAACACAAAATGGCCATCGAAGAACATTTAAGAGAGCTACATACAATAGAAGTGAAATCTCAAACAGATGAGATATTTACCGGCAAGCTCAGGGAGCAGGTTGAAAAAGAGATATTGCCATCCTATCTGATCAAAAACAGGTGGTTTGCCGCCAAGGCACAGAAGATACAATATACTGAGATAATTGAAGATATTCATGTTAATGGATCGACACCGACCAATTATATAATCTTGCTCAAGGTGTTTTATACCGAAGGCTTACCGGATACCTATGTGCTGCCGATTGCTGCTGCAATGGGGGAGAGTGCAATACACCTGCGTCAAGAATACCCGTTTTCGATAATATCAAATTTAAGGATCGGATTATACGAGGGTGTGTTGTATGACGCTAACTATAGTGAGAAATTTAGAAGCAGCCTCCTTTCTTTTATATTAAAAAGAAGACACCTTAACTGCAAAAATGGCGAAATTAAGGGTTTCTTTGAAAAACGCGACATAATCTCCAATGAAGACTACAACACCATAAGATCATCCCAGGTATCAAGGGCAGACCAAAGCAATACCGCTATCCTGTATGAAAACAAACTGTTCCTGAAGCTCTACAGACGGATCGAGGAGGGAGTAAACCCCGACATAGAGTTGACAAGAGTGCTTACAGACAACGATGTCTCAAGGAAATCGTCATCTGTAAACGTCCCTCACTTCAGGGGATTCCTTGAATACCAGGACAGGTCCTCAGGGCACTGCTATCACCTGGGGCATCTGCAGGTCTTTATGCCAAACCAGGGCAATGCCTGGGCCTTTACCCTCGACTTTCTGAGGATGTACTATGAGAAGATACTTTCTGCCAAGGAACATTCCGTTGAGATACTGACCCTTACCAAGGGTTTCCCAAAGTGCTTCCTGGATGTTGCCAGGGAGAATTTGCCCCCCGTGTTATCCGAGTTCATCGGGACCAGGTACATAGAGGTCGCAACCCTGATCGGCAAGAAAACGGCCAATATGCATATGGCGCTCTGTAACGAGGCAACCCCTGATGACTTTGCCCCCGAGTCCTTTACGTCCTTGTATCAACGCTCGTTGTTTCAATCAATGCACAATATGACCAAACGGGTGTTTGAGCTATTAAGACAGAACCTTGTGAAGCTCCCCGATGAGTTCAGACAAGAGGCAAGCGAACTTCTTGATCGTGAGACAGAGATCCTCAGGGTGTTTAACACATTTGTTGATATCAGGATATCCTCCGTAAAGATCAGGATACACGGCGACTATCACCTCGGGCAACTCCTGTACACCGGTAATGACCTCATCATAACAGACTTTGAAGGCGAACCATCAAAGTCCATCAACGAGCGCAGGCTAAAGCGCTCCCCACTAAAGGACCTGGCAGGGATGATACGCTCCTTCTCATATGCCTCCTATACCTCCCTGCTAAAGACCGATGTGTTCTCACAGAGGGACGTTGACGAACTAAGGGACTGGGCCAACATATGGTACATTTATGTCAGTGGGATATTTATCAACTCTTACCTGGAGGCAATCAGGCAATCCCCTCAACTCTCCTTCGATCATGCCGAGCTAAAGACACTGTTAAGGATATATCTCCTTGACAAGGCCGTATATGAGGTCGGTTATGAGCTCAATAATCGCCTGGATATGGTCATCATACCGATAAGAGGGATCAAAGACATCCTGAATCCTTAAATGTCCGGATGTGCAATAGTTAGAGACCATAAGGCTCGGCGACAAGAATGAAATCCTGCAGGAGGCGATAGATCATGCGAAATGGAGTTAGCTATTTAGGTGACAGTAAATGCAGCTTTACGATCTGGGCACCCTTGTCTGAGGTGGTTGAGTTAAAGATATGTTCTCCAATTGAGAGACACATCCCCATGAACCGTGACCACAGGGGATACTGGGAGGTGGTCGTTGATGACATCATGCCGCAGACGTGTTACATGTTTGTCATAGACAACGCTCGTGAGATTGCCGACCCGGCATCTCAATATCAACCACATGGTGTGCATAGGCCATCCCAGGTCGTGGACCACGGCCTTTTTACCTGGACAGATGCCTCGTTTAAGGGGATCGACATCTCACAGATGATAATGTATGAGCTGCATGTTGGCGCCTTTACGGAGGCCGGCACGTTTGAGGCAATCATTGGACACCTGGATGATCTGGCAGACCTCGGGATAAATGCCATAGAGCTAATGCCAGTTACACAGTTTCCAGGGGACAAGAACTGGGGGTATGACTCCGTCTATCCGTATGCCGTGCAGGACTCCTATGGCGGACCGACTGGACTAAAGACCCTCGTAGATAAATGTCACCGCAGGGGGATTGCCGTCGTCCTTGATGTGGTCTACAATCACCTCGGACCAGAGGGCAACTGCCTGTGGGAACTTGCCCATTACTTCACAGACAGATACAAGACCCCCTGGGGAAGTGCTATCAACTTTGACGGCAAACACAGTGATGAGGTGAGAAACTATTTCATCGAAAACGCCCTGTACTGGTTCAGTCACTACCACATCGACGCCCTTAGATTAGACGCAATACACGCAATCTATGACATGGGGGCAAGACATATTCTACAGGAGATATCTGAACGAGTTAACACCCTCGCCAGGGAGACAGGCAGGAGGCTCTGTCTCATAGCCGAGAGCGACCTCAACGACTCGAGGGTCATCAAGCCCATTGAGTTAGGCGGATATGGGATGGATGCCCAGTGGTGCGACGACTACCATCATGCCCTGCACACCCTTTTGACAAGCGAACAGAATGGCTATTACAGGGACTTTGGGACGGTAAGGCATATGGTCAGCGCCTTGAACAATGGATATGTCTACTCCGGCGTATATTCAAGCTACAGAGAGAGGACACACGGCAACTTCCCACAGGGCAGGCCGGATTGGCAATTCGTCGTCTTTTCGCAGAACCATGACCAGGTCGGCAACCGTATGTTGGGAGAGAGATTGTCCACGCTGGTCTCCTTTGAGGCGCTGAAACTGGCTGCTGCGGTCGTCTTGCTCTCGCCATATGTTCCGATGCTCTTTATGGGTGAGGAGTATGCCGAGGATTCGCCGTTTTTATACTTCATCAGCCACGGCGATCCCGCACTGATCAAGGCGGTCAGGAGCGGTAGAAAAAAGGAGTTTCGCGAATTTAAATGGAAGGGCACCCCCCCAGACCCACAGGATATACAGACCTTTATGAGATCAAAGATACACCGGGAAAAGATAGACAGCCCAAAGAACAAGCTGCTCCTTGATTTCTACAAGACCCTCATCAGGTTCAGAAAGGAGACCCCGCTGCTATCCCCCCTCTATCCACGCCACATAGAGGTGTATGGACAGGAGGCCCAACGCCTGATCATCGTTGATTACAGCAGCGACGGAGGCTCTATCGTCTGCATATTTAATTTCAGTGCCCAGGAGACACTGACCTCTCACCAGAATCTGAGACGCACTATGGAGAAGGTACTGGACTCCGCCGACACTATATGGGACGGAAGTGGTGCCAGGACGCCCGATGTCCTGAGCAAGGATACACAGCTCACGGTGCCTGGATCAAGCGTCACGGTCTACAGAAATCATCCCGATAAAGAGACAATACTTAGTCTATAGAGTACACATATCTCAGGTAAGCGGAGAAGAAGCTCCGTCGCACGTTTTCTTCTTTCTCTCTCTTTTCTTAGGCGATGTGCTATAATATCCTCAATACAGACACAATACAGAGACTGTTAATTAGTTTATCATTATGAGAGGTAGAGAAAAGAAACGGCATGAAGCGCAGAGACCTAAGAAATATCGCAATAATAGCACACGTAGACCACGGCAAGACCACCCTGGTAGATGCCATGTTTAAGCAATCGGGCATATACAGAGACAACGAGCGGATACAAGAGCGCGTTATGGACAACATAGACCTTGAGCGTGAACGAGGTATCACCATAATGGCAAAGAACACGGCAGTTTACTTCGAGGGCGTAAAGATAAACATCGTGGACACACCCGGACATGCCGACTTTGGCGGGGAGGTGGAGCGCACCCTTAAGATGGTTGATGGCGTGCTCTTGCTCGTTGACGCCTCCGAGGGACCGCTGCCACAGACGCGGTTTGTCCTCAAGAAGGCCCTTGAGCTGGGCCTGCCACCCATTGTCGTGATCAACAAGATTGACAGACCAGATGCGCGCATACAGGCTGTCATCAACGAAATATTCGACCTCTTTATCGATCTTGACGCCGGTGAGGGACAACTCGAGTTTCCCATCATATACACCAACGCCCGATCCGGCATCGCGATGCGCAACATGGGCGAGGAATCAGATAGCCTGCAACCACTATTTGAGACCATACTCACGACAATCCCACCACCCGATGACCTCAAAGACAGCCAACTACAGGTGTTGGTCACCAACATAGACTACAACGACTATGTCGGAAGGCTCGCCATTGGCCGCATCTTCTCCGGCACGGTCAGGGTTGGGGATTCCGTCTCGATGGTAAAGAGCACCAAGGAGATAATCAAGACAAAGGTCACCTCCATGTACACCTTTGAGGGACTGGGCAGGATCGAGACCCGAGAGGCCTTCTGCGGGGATATCATTGCCCTGTCCGGGATCGAGGGCATAAACATTGGCGACACCATCGCCGACAATGAAAACCCAAAGGCCATGCCCACGATCCACGTTGATGAGCCAACAATATCAATGGTGTTTTCGATCAACACATCGCCCTTTGCCGGCAGGGAGGGCAGATACGTGACCTCCAGAAACCTGCGCGACAGGCTTACCAAGGAACTCCTGTACAACGTCTCAATACGGGTCAACTTCGACAACATGGACTCCTTTGAGGTCATGGGACGCGGCGAGCTCCAACTGGCCATACTCATAGAGATGATGCGCCGGGAGGGCTATGAGCTCTCTGTCGCCATGCCCACTACCATCACAAAGGAGGTAGATGGTCAGGTACTGGAGCCGATGGAGTTACTTGTCATAGACGTCCCCGAGGACTATGTCGGCGTGGTCAGCAAGCTCATAGGTATGAGGAAGGGCCGTATGTACAAGATGAACAACAACGGCTACGGCAGGGTAAGACTCGACTTCCGGATTCCATCACGGGGCCTTATAGGCTTCCGCAACCAGTTCCTGTCAGACACGCGCGGCACCGGACTGATAAACCACCTCTTTGACGGCTACGAACCCTGGCACGGCGCCATCACAAAGAGACAGACCGGGGCATTAGTGGCAGATAGGGCCGGTAAGTCAAACGCGTATGGCCTCTTTCACCTTCAACCCCGGGGCACGCTCTTTATCGGGGAAGCCACACCAGTGTACGAGGGCATGGTAATAGGCGAAAACTCCAAGGAAAAAGACATAGACGTAAATGTGACAAAGGAGAAGAAGCTCACCAACATACGCGCCTCCGGCTCAGACGACGCCCTCATGCTCATCCCCCCACGGATAATGAACCTCGACAACGCCTTGGAATTCATAAAGGAAGATGAACTGGTTGAGGTCACCCCTAGCTCCATCAGGCTAAGAAAAAAAATACTCCAGGCCAATAAGAGACCCAAAAACCACTAAAAGAAAAAGAAAAGAAAGAATAAAGAAAGAAAGGGGCGGCGAAGCTTCTTTGTCGCTCCAGGACGCTCCTGGCCCTCCTCAGACCTCCCCTGCAAGGGTAGGGGTGAGGCACCCCGGCCACGAAGAAGTCCCCTTGACCCCATTATTGTCAATCCGACTCTTTCACTCTCAATCCTAATATCCTTATTTCGTCGCCCAATCCAATTCAAGTGCGCGTGTGGCAAAACCCCCGGCCTTTATATTGAAGCCATCCATGAGCCAGATATAGATATCGCCGGTGGAGGTGTCTCGACACAGGACGTCGGCCTTGCCGTCGCCGTTGAAATCGCCGGTTGTCAGGGGTTGCCAGTTGTGGGGCAGACCTTGTACCACGTAGTTGCTGCCGAGGATTTTTGACCCGTCCATCAGCCAGATGGCAACATCGCCTGATTGGGTGTCCTGCCAGAGGATATCGTTTTTGCCATCGCCATCAAAGTCGTCAACTGCCTTTATCTGCCAGTTGCCCGGGATACCTTTGGCGACGTAACCGCCACCGGTTATCCTGGAGCCATCCATGAGCCAGATGTAGACGTCGCCATTGGCGGCCTGCCAGATCATGTCGGCCTTGCCGTCGTTATTGAGGTCGGCCACGGCCTTGAGCGTCCAGTCCGAGGGCATGGCCTTGATGATAAAGTCGCCGCTGTTTATCTTGGCTCCGTCCATAAACCACACGGCAACGTCGCCGGTTTTGGTGTCTTGCCACAGGACGTCGGCCTTGCAATCACCGTTGAGATCACCTGCGGCCCTAAACTGCCAATTCGAGGGCATACCCTTGACGACAAGGTCGTTGCTGTTTATCTTGGTGCCATCCATGCCCCAGATGTAGACGTCGCCGTTTGCGCTGTTTTGCCACAGGACGTCGCTCTTGCTGTCGCCGCTGAAATCACCGATGGCCTTGATATCCCAGTCCGCCGGCATCCCCTTGACGACAAAACTGCTCTGGGATATACTCGACCCGTTCATCAACCAGACAACGACGTCGCCTGTCTTTGCGTTTTGCCACAGGAGGTCGCTCTTGCCGTCGCCGTCAAAGTCCTTCTTCCGGGGATTACAGGTCTTTGCAGGCACTACAACTAGCGTGATCGAGTTGGCGGGAAAGGCACCCGAAAAACCGGAGGCGCTCGCCGCTTGATCTGCCAGGTGGACAATGGCATTGAGGTTGTCACTGCTGTATCTGTAGACCTGGGCGTTGTTAGCGGAGGGTGTGAAGTTTGCTATGGCCACACTACCATTGATGGTATTGGCAGTCTTGTTGATGATGACCATCGTGAGGGCATTGTCTGCACTACGTTGCGCGGCATATATGGCGAGCCTGGATTGATCTGAGCTAGTGGCCAGGATACTCGTTTCGCCAAACTTACTGTGTGAGCCATCATAATTGCGGTATATCCTAAAGGCATAGAAACCTGGCTGGGTGTCATTGACATCGTCCCACAAGGTGGCAAGGTATAGCCCCTCGCGACCAAATATGCCCAGCACATCCGCCTGAGCAAGTGCCCCGTTGATATCCTCAAGTCCACCAAAATTGTACTCTGTGATGGCCAGCCTTGTACCGGGATACCATTTATCGACCCACGCGTGCATACGCGGGATCAGGCGTATTTCTTGCCAATCAGACGGCTGATCAGCGCCACCTATCCAGCTCTCATCTTTATACGTGGGGTCCCACAGGGAACGAGTGCAACGCAGCCTGAGCGCCTGTGTTGAGGCATCCCCCGCGGTTGTCAATGCCACACCGTTTTCCGGATAGTAGTGCAGGTCGAGGTAATCTAGCAGGCGGACATTGTTTTTTTGTTCATACTTGTGCATTTGGTCAAGATAGAACTCTACCTGATACAGGTTGTTATGTCCGGTAAGGTCTGGAAAGTTGGTCCATCCGCTTTTGGAGCCCGCATCAACATCCCGCTGCGAGCGCCAATATCCGGTCCAGCCAAAAGAGACATAACCAAATACCTTGGCGGTTGCATCAGCGGCCTTTATGGCAGTGGCGTAGGCAACTGTCTTGCTGTAGAGCTCATCATAAGACTCCAGGGTTGGATGTACATCCCGATGGGTTGAACTCCATAGCTCTGGTTCGTTATCCAGTGTGTAGAACTTCACACCGCCATTTCCATATTTTGTGACAATTGACTTCACCCAGTCCTGCATATAGGTCTCATTAACCGCAATGCTTGTATCCAGGGGATCGTTACCGGTGATATTGCTGCCATTGGCGGATATCCCGTTGCCACAATCAGGGCGCCAATAGTCTGAATACTGTTGCGCACCGTATTTGGCGATGCTAAACCCGCAACTCTTGTCATCCTTGGCTATATAGCCGATCATGGGGATGGTAAGGAGAGAATCCGACTTGGTACGTATGTTTTGGTCTATAAAGCTCGTATAGTCGGCAGCATCGTCGTTTGTGACGTTCTCGAAATACCAGTCAGAGCCGGCGTTTGTGTTATTTGTCTTCCAGTTGTATCGGGATGTGGAGTTCCCCCCCCAGCGAGCCACTGGTAAGTCAATCTCCCTGGCAAAAGACTCCTCCTTGGCAAGATTCACAAAATTCAAACCGTAGATATAAGGGCTGATGGCCTTACGGTTGGCTGATACATCCACGCTTAGGCTGATCGTCTCTGTCTTTGGCAGTATAGCCGCAAACAGGGTCGGCGGCGCAATCAGCATACCGCACAGAGTCATTATAATAGCAAACACCAATCCCCTGCATTGTCTTAAGTACCTGACCATAAAACTCATAAGTACCTCCCATAATTAATTATATACAAGAGGGAAAGAAGGAGGTCGCTCCTGGTTCTTTGTCGCAGCAGGTCGCACCTGCTTCTTTGACGCTCCAGGACGCTCCTGGTTGACGCTCCAGGACGCTCCTGGCCCGGCCACGAAGAAGCCCCCTTGACCCCATCTTCTCAATCCTACTCTTTCACTCTCAATCCTATATTCTTACTTTGTTGACCAGTCCAGCGGTAGGGCGTGTGTTGCGAAGTCGCCGGAGGTTATCTTGATGCCGTCCATGCTCCAGATGTAGATATCGCCCGTGGAGGTGTCTTGCCAGAGGACGTCGGCCTTGCCATCGCCGTTGAAGTCGCCGCCTGGAATGACCTGCCAGTTGCGCGGCATTCCACGCACCACGTAGTTGCCGCCAAGGACCTTTGACCCGTCCATCAGCCATATAGCGACATCGCCCGATTGAGTGTCCTGCCAGAGGATGTCGTTTTTGCCGTCGCCATCGAAATCGTCAACGGCCTTGACCTGCCAGTTGCCTGGGATACCCTTAGCGGCATAACCGCCACCGGTTATCTTGATGCCATCCATCAGCCAGATGTAGACGTCGCCATTGGCGGCCTGCCAGATCATGTCGGCCTTGCCGTCGTTGTTGAGGTCGGCCACGGCCTTGAGCGTCCAGTCCGAGGGCATACCCTTGACGACGAAGTCGCCGTGATTGATCCTGGCTCCATCCATAAACCACACGGCAACGTCGCTGGTTGTGGTGTTCTGCCAGAGGATATCGGCCTTACCGTCGCCATCGAGGTCGCCTACAGCCCTGAACGCCCAATCCTTTGGCACACCATGCACGGCATAATCACCGCCGTTTATCTTTGCACCATCCATAAGCCAGATGTAGACGTCACCGTTATTGTTGTCCTGCCAGAGGACGTCGGCCTTGCCGTCGCCGTCAAAGTCGCCGATGCCCTTGATCTCCCACTGAGCCGGCATCCCCTTGACGATAAAACTGCCCTGGGATATACTCGACCCGTTCATCAGCCAGAGGACGACGTCGCCTGTCTTGACGTTTCGCCAGAGGACGTCGGTCTTGCCGTCGCCATCAAAGTCCTTCTTTGGCCTCTTGCTGTCAGACCGAAACTCGATAGAGACGCCCTTGTCCGCCGTTATGTTCATCGTACACTGGCTGCCGATGGGCACGTCACATCCCGTCCAGGCAATGAAGGTTGAACCATCAGCGGGAACCCCCTTGAGGATTACCTGAGAGCCCGTTGGATACGAGGTTGCAGCCGTCTTGCCGTTGAAGTTAAGCACACCGATTGATGGTGTCACGGTGCCATCGCCAGTGCCCGTCTTTGTGACGGTCAGCGCAAAGCCTTGTGTATGGGTGTTAAACGTCACGGCAACCGTCCTGGACGCCGTCATCTTGACCGTGCATACGTTTGATGAGATCGTATCACATTGTTGCCAGTTGACAAAGTCTGAGGACATGTCCCCGTCTGCCGTGAGGGTCACGGAGGTATTGAGGTCATACTGCGCGCTGCCTGCATTACCGTTCCAGGTGATTGTACCAGTTGATGCCTTTATTGAGCCGTTGCCGGTACCCTGCTTGATAATCGTGAGGGTCTTTTGGGTGGCAGACTGACCGTCCTGTGTTACCGTGAAGGTCTGACCCGCTATGGTTATCGTGCCGATTCGCACGTTTGAGTTTGAGTTTACGGTGGCGGTATATGAGACGCTTCCGTTGCCGGTTCCTGTGCTGCTGGATGTAACCGTAAGCCAGGTTGCTGCGTTACTTGTAGTCGTCCACGTGCAAGAGCTGTTTGACGCGATTACGCTGACGCTGTCGCTGCCTCCCGATGATGTAAAATTCTTGCTCTGGGGCGTCAACGTGTAATCGCAGGAGAGGCGATCCTGAAAAACGGTAAACGTCTGTCCCGCTATCGTCATCGTGCCGATCCGTGAGTTTGTGGATGTATTTGGCGATACGGTGTAGGCCACGGCGCCATTGCCGGTTCCTGTGCTGCCGGAGGTTATCGTAAGCCAGTCGTTGTTGCTCTTTGCCGTCCATGTACAGGTACTGTTTGGCGCGGTTACGTTTACACTGTCGCTGCCGCCGGTTGAGGTGAAGTTATTGCTCGTTGGTGTGATTGTGTAACTCGTACAGTTTGGCGTGGGGGTGGGCGTTGTGGTTGGCATAGGGGTGGGTGTCGGTGTGGGGATTGGAGTGGGCGTTGTAGTTGGGGTTACTGTGGGTGTAGGAGTTGGAGTAGGGGTTGAGGTCAGGGTGGGAGTTGGAGTAGGCGTGGGGGTAGGCTTGGGCGTAGGGGTTGGCGTAGGTGTGGGTGTTAGCGTGGGAGTAGGGGTTAGAGTTGGTGTGGGTGTTGGAGTTGGAGTAGGGGTTGGAGTAGGGGTTGGAGTAGGGGTTGGTGTGGGAGTAGGGGTTGGAGTTGGTGTGGGCAGATTAAACGTTGCTGTTACATTCTTTGCTGCCGACATTGTTATTGTACAGGTTGAACTCGTCCCTGAGCAGTCGCTATTCCAACCTGCGAAGGTTGAACCGTAATCCGCCGTTGCAGTCAATGTTACTGATGCCCCTGTAGGAAACGGAAAGTAACAAGTTGAACCACAATTGATCTCTGAAGACGTGCTTGTCACAGTACCATAGCCTGTGCCAGACTTCGAGATAACCAAATTGATCAAATTACCAACCGGACCAGAACGTACTGGCCATACGTAGACGCTGCCAAAGACACCGGTTTCGAGACCATCAGACATGTTTATGCTCCACTGATTCACCGTGTCTTTAGCGTAAGTGGTAGATGAAAAATAGTAGTCCAATTTCACGTTTATAAATGGATGGTTGGATTGAAGGGCGGGATTAAAACTTCCACGGTCGATCAGGCTAAACAGCTCTTTTCTGTTTGGCAACCTCCAATCACTATAACCAAGATAATTAGCCACATTAAGGCAACTCACGTGATTCAGGGCATCTTGCCAACCCATATAGCCGCCTGTGCAAATACCTATGGTTGGCGTACCTGCATCTTTGGTCCAGAGCAGCCCAGTGAGGTTATCTGTCACGGTGTAGTTGGCATTATTCGTAAACCTCGGGTTAGGCCACTTAACACCCAGCTTTAACGTGCCATCATCACCCGACGTGTAGGCAGTAGTTTGACCGGTAGACCAAATAGCTGCCCCAGACTGCCCAGAACGTACTGGCCAAACATAATACGTCGCTGTCACATTTGTGTTGTAGTTTAGGTAGAAGAACTTACCGGAGGTGTACACGCTGCCATCACCCATGCCAACGATCCATGTTGTGTTAGAATCACTAGCGTAAGTTGTAGATGACCAATAGTAGGCAGATGGCCCGTTGGCGTGGATAGCACTCCACCAAGACCAAAAGCTGGATAGCACGTTAACGAATCCGTGCGCATTCAACCATGCCGATGGATCATTTTGACCAGCGTTAGCAAGACTCTCCAGCTCATTGACGTTAGGTAACCTCCAGTCATTGTGGGCAAGGTAACTTGCAGCATTAAGACAATTCACATAAACCAGTGCATCTTGCCAACTCATACCTCCGCCTGTGCAACTACCCACCGATGGTGTGCTGGCGTCCTGCGTCCAGACAAGCCCTGTGAGGTTGTCGGTAACCGTTTGGTCAGCGTTTACCGTGAAGCGCGGATTGGGCCAGACCACACCTGCCCTTATTGCTCCGTCGTCGCCGGCGTAGTAACTCGTTGTCTGCCCCGTCTGCGGAAGACTCACGGTTCCGGCTTGAGCGGCTGACGACGATAGCACAAACGCCATCAGCAGGGTTATCATCCTTAGCATTACTGTTAATCTCCTCATGTTTCTGAACATAATCCTCCTTTATGTCTTTGTTTGACTTGAAATAAACGATATCGCATATATTACTATAACAGATATTTTAAGCATAGTATCAAGATTAATGCAACAGGAGGATCGGAACATTTTGGTTCTCTTCTTATCGTGTTTATGGTATAATTGATCATGAAGACATTGATGATACTTTTTGGCTTGCTGATAAGCCAGGCAATCGCCGTTGGGTCAGAGCCGTTCTTTACTGCTCCAGGCTCTGTCTCTGGCTCGACCAGGGGACACTCCTGGTTCTTTACAGTCGCTGAGGCGGCCGATTCGTCATTCACCCAGGCGGATAGGGATCGGATAACTCGGCTGGAAGTTAAGCTCGAAGAGGGATTAAAGGCCGTCAACCAAAAGATCGACGATGGTCTCAAGGCCGTCAACCAAAGACTCGACGATAACATCAAGGCCATCAACCAGAAGTTCGACTATGTCATAGGGCTGATGTATGTAATGCTTAGCGGAATGTTTGTTCTTGTCGGGTTCATCTTGTGGGACAGACGAACAACCCTGGCTCCTGTGGTCAGAACCACCAAGGAACTTGAGGCGCGGGTAGAGAAAGCAGAGAAACTGGAACTCGCAATCAGAGAAAAAGCCGAAAAAGACCCTGAACTAAAAGAAGCTCTAAAGCACGCTGGATTGTTGTAACTGCAATCATGCCCAGCGCCTGTATTGTCGGTGACCTTTAAAAGAACATTGACACTACAAACAAGATTGTCAGGATTACCATTATTATCGTTGTCACCCATGCGATCCAGTTAAAGGTCCTCTTGTTTACATAGTCACCCATGAGGTCTTTCTTGTTGATGAGCAGCAGCATAAAAAACAGGACAAAAGGCAGCAATACCCCGTTGACCACCTGAGATATCCACATGATGGCTATAAGCGGGATACCTGGTATCAATACCACCAGGGCGCCAATGACTATAAAGACCGTGTAGAGGCTCATAAATATCGGGGCATCCCGGAAGCTCTTGTTGATGCCGGCCTCAAAGCCCATCCCCTCGCATATATAATAGGCCGTTGCCAGAGGTAGGATGGAGGCAGAAAACAGGGAGGCGTTGGCCAGACCAACCCCAAAGAGTATCGACGCATACTTGCCTGCAATGGGTTCAAGCGCTACGGCAGCATCTTTGGCGCTGTCTATATGTACGCCGGCCTTAAAGAGCGTGGCACCGCAAGCAACAATAATAAACAATGCAATTATGTCCGTCATAAAACATCCAAAGACCACGTCTATGCGGGATGCCCAGTATGTCTCTTTGTTTATTCCCTTTTCGACTACTGAGGATTGTAGGTAAAACTGCATCCACGGCGCTATTGTCGTCCCGACCACCCCGATCAGCGTTACAATGTAGGTCGTGTCAAATCTGAAGGATGGCCTAATCATCTCCAGCGCTACTTGTGACCACTGTGGTTTGGCCATAAACGCGGCGGGTATATAGACCAGGTATACAACGCACACCACCAGAAATATCTTCTCAACGACCTTATAGCTGCCCTTTACAACAAGCAACCAGACAATCAACGCCCCCAGGGGAACGGAGATATACTTGTTGAGGCCGAAGAGTTCGTTGCTGGCCGCCCAGCCGGCAAACTCTGCCGCCGTGTTGCCGATATCCGCTATGGACAGGGCGAGCATGAGCCAGAAGGTTATCTTGACGCCGTAATTTTCCCTTATGAGTTCGGCAAGCCCCTTGCCGGTAACCACGCCCATCCGTGAGGACATCTCCTGAACCACGATAAGCGCTATGGTTATAGGGATCAGCGACCACAAGAGGGAGTAGCCAAAGTGCGCCCCAGCGATCGAGTAGGTAGTGATCCCACCGGCATCGTTATCAACGTTGGCCGTTATGATCCCCGGGCCCACGATCGACAAGAGTATTAGAAAGCTCCGCCAACGGTTTGCCATACAGTCTCAATCCCTTGACGCAGAGAGGATAAGCCCAAGCGTACTCAGGGGGCACTCAATGACATCCCCCGCGAGCATCCGGCGAAGCCTTAAGAAGATATCAGGCGAGCTTTAATTCATAGATCGATAGCGAGCCAGGCCCTCCAGATGCTAGCATACAGCTAGAACTTTATGTCGATTCCTAGGTCGACCCTCGCTGCCATCCATTGTTCTTATTTCCTCTTAATTCCTTAATATTTAGTGCTATAATACATTACAAGAAGCTAGGTTCCAAAGTCAATATCAAAAAAAAAAAAGGAAAACGGTAAATATGGACATAGTGGATTACTGACTCTTAAGGATTGAGAATAATGGGGTCAAGGGCACTGGCCCCCTTGCAGGGGAGGTCTGAGGAGGGGGCGGAGCCGCCCCCCTTCTTTCCCTCTTACCTCAATGTCTGTATCAATCTATGAGCTTGTTTTCTTTGAGGCGTGCGAGTAGTTTTTTGGTATCAATGGGTTTTGTGAGATAGTCCGTGCATCCGCCTCGATAGTAGGCCTCTATGACGTTTTTGGGGGAGTCCAGGGCGGTTGTCATAAACACCTTTGCCTCACCCTGCTGGGGTACGCCAAGCTCCCGTTCCTTGGTGCGAATGGCCTTTAACACCTTGATACCATCCATCTCTGGCATCATGATATCCAGACAGATAAGGTTATAGGGTTGCCCCTCCTCTATGGCAAGCATAAAGGCCTCCAACGCCTCATTGCCATTGACCGTCACGTCACAGTCCCCATAGGGAGACAGGAAGTGCTGTAGCAACGTGCGCGATGTGAAATCATCCTCTGCGATCAAAATCCTCATTGCTTCCTCCTAATATCGTATATCATAATCTATCATCGTTAGTTAATCAGAATCGCTACTTACAGTCGCGGGGCCTGTCCTGGCGATGGCATCTATGAGCCTGTTTATCTCCCTCTGGAGGGTCTCAAACCGCAGTTGTGCCTTTGAGAGGTTGAGCTTTCTGGCGGCTATTTCCATGCGCATGGCCTCGTTCTTGGTCAGAACGCCCCCGACGTTGGCTGCCATACCCTTGATGCTGTGTGCCTGTCTCTCCACGGTTGTGGCGTCGTTGGCATCGAGGGCATTCTTGAGTATCTCCATCTGTCTGGGGGCATCCAGTGCAAAGACCTCAAATATCTTTCTCATGAGGTCCTCATCGCCATTTAACCGGTTAAAGACGTCCTCTCGATCGAAGACCTTGCTGGATTCTGTTGACGCCGTTGATGATACATCCGCTGCCTCATCCGATGCACCCTGCACCTGGTAGGGCTCATGACTCAGAGGGTCTACCATTGGTGTATGCAACTCGATCACCTCTATGAGAGAGGCAATGGAGATGGGCTTTGGGATATAGCCGTTCATCCCGGCATTGAGACAGCGCTCCCTGTCTCCCTTCATGGCATAAGCCGTCATGGCGATTATTGGAATATTTGGGTCGAATAGGTCACCCTTTGCCTGCCTGATAATCCTTGTGGCCTCAAAACCGTCCATCTCGGGCATCTGTATGTCCATAAAGAGGAGGTCGTAGCGTCTTTTGCCCATGGCCTCGATGGCCTCCTTGCCGGTGGTGACGGATACGACCTCATGTCCCAGCTTTTCGATTATCCTGATGGCCAGTTCCCTGTTTATGTAATTATCCTCCGCTAAGAGTATAGAGAGCCTTCTATGGGCTGTCTTGTGTGTGATGTGCGTCTTCATTAATGATGTTTCACTTACGAAACCGCCTGTTGCAAGGTATATGGAGTCTATCAGTGTGGAGCGTTTAACTGGCTTGTGTACTGCCCCCCAGATGGTTGACCCCTTGTGTCGGTAGGTTGAGCGGAGCTCACTTGCGCGCATCAACAGTATTATCTCTGTTTCGCTAAAGACCATGTCTTTTTTGATCTGATTTGCCAGTTCAAGGGCTTTATCGACAGACAAACTCGAATCTATCAGTGTAACGGCAAAGGGCTTGCCACGAAAGCAGGCGTTGTTGAGTTGCGCGATGGCCGATTGGACGGAATCGGCCTCTGTCACTATCATGTTGTACTGAGAGAGCATCTCCGATATGATGCGACGGCTGAGGTCGTGGCTATCCACCACAAGTATGCGCTTACCTGCCAGTGCTGACCAATGCGTGGAGGAATCCCTTTCAACGAGTTTATCGCTGCCCTTGACCTCGATGCTAAAGTGAAAGGTAGTGCCATGCCCTGCCCCGTGCCCCATATTACTCTCTACCGCGATAGTGCCATTCATGAGATGCACCAACTGCCTGGATATAGTCAATCCCAGACCAGTGCCGCCGTACCTCCTGGTTATAGAGCCATCCACCTGGGTAAAACTGTCAAATATGGTATCGAGCTTCTCTGGCGGTATGCCAATGCCGGTATCACGCACCGAAAAGTTTAGAAATACACTATCATTGCCCATATTATTCCTCATTTCGGGCGGCGGCCCCATGCTCAGGGAAAGGACTATCTCGCCACGCTCGGTAAACTTTATGGCATTGCCCATCAGATTAAGCACTATCTGTCGTATGCGCGTTGGATCGCCCTTTACGGTAACTGCTACATCGGGGGCGATGTGATACAGGAGTTCCAGGTCCTTCTTTTGAGCCTGTGGAGCCAGCGACTCTATGGCGGCCTCTATACACTCCCTGACGTTGAAGTCTATCTCTTCGATTTCCAGTCTGCCGGCCTCGATCTTTGAAAAATCCAGGATACTATTTAAGAGCGTCATGAGGGAATTGGCGGAGTCTCTGACCATCTCAAGGTACTTCTTCTGCTCTGCGGTCAGGTGTGTGTCAAGGGTGAGCTCGGTCATACCAATGATGCCGTTCATGGGGGTTCGCAGCTCGTGACTGATGTTGGCGAGGAACTCGCTCTTGGCCTTGTTGGCCGCGACGGCCTTTTCCTTGGCCCTTCTGAGTTCATCCTCCGCCTCCTTCCTGATGGTTATGTCAAAGGACACCAAGAGGAAAGACGTCATGTTGCCTTCATAGTCAAAGACGGGGTTGCCGTTTGTGATCAGGGTAACCAAACTGCCATCGGCCCTCTTGAGCCTGTACTCACAGTTACGCATGTGGGCGATCTTTGATTTGTCCAGTGGGCACTTTGTCAGGAAGTGATTTACATCATCGGGGTGGATGAGGGAGTCGTAGCTGGCCCCTATAAGCCTGTCGATACGATAGCCCGTGCCCTTGACAAAGGACTTGTTTACAAACAGTAAAACCCCAGTTGGGTCTATCTCCGCGACAAAGTCGTGCATGTTCTCAACGAGGTTGCGATAGCGGTGTTCCGAGCTCCACAGGGCATCCTCGCCCCGCCTCTGTTGCGATATATCCCTCGATATTGCCATAAAGCCAATGATATCGCCGTGGGTATTACGCATGACTGAGGCTGAAATCAAGGCGGGAAAGACCTCGTTGTCCTTACGCAGATTTTGGATAACACCCGTGAAACTACCTGTCTGTAGCAGCGCTTTATGTGTGTTGATAACATCTGTGGCATCGCAGTAGAGCATGGTTATGTCTTTGCCTATGACCTCCTCTGCCTTGTAACCGAAGGCCGTCTCCGCTGCCCTGTTAAACTCAATGACCTTGTGCTGGGGGTCAACGGCTATAATCATATCCAGGGAGCTGTCTATTATGCCCTTCTGGTGCAGTTGAGTCTCGCGCAACTGACTCTCGCGCAGTTGGGCCTCGCGCAACGTCTTATTAGACCGTACAGTGTGGTTTATCAGCGTTGGTAAAAACCTGAGGTAATGACGTTGTGGGTCTTTCGCCAGACATTCAATGCCTGCGTTAAGCGCCAGGGCTGCCGTCTGCTCATCGCCATCGTCAATGAGCAATATCAGCGGGATATCGTTTGAGCGCTCAAATAATTTAGACGCATCCGGGTCCCTTAACGAGTTGTCAAGTATCACCACGTCATATCTATCTTCAGCCAGTTTGGCCTCGGCCTTGGCTACGGACTCTACCATTGTGCAACTGTATGGGGGTACTTTTTCCCCCTGACAGAGCTGACCAAAGGCCAGTTGCCCTTGCACGTCGTCCTGCCCAGCCACTGTTAGGAGCGACTTTGATATAATGAGTATTTTTATTGTCTGCATATCTTCCTTTTCAAGTTTTATTGCCACATATATATTTTACAGTATTTTGCAGTAAAATTTGAACCGTTAGTTGTTAGTAATAGTTCACCTCTGAGAAAAAAGAAAAACGAAAAGAAAAAGCAGGGAGGGCCTTGCCTTCTTTAATCTTGTCGGTATGGTGTGTGACCTCATGAGATTGCCCTGCTTGACACAGGCTGTTTCATTCTGGTAGTTTTAAATGGTCGTTTTGATTGTAGATAATAGAGACAAGGAGTAAATAAAGATATGCCTGTATTTAATTTTTATAGAAAGATACCGACAAGGAGCGCAGAAGAGCTGCGATCGATTATTAACGGCCAGCATAGGGACAGCTATAGCGTCGTAGATGTACGACAGCCACAGGAGTACGAGAGGGGGCACATACCCGGGGCGGTACTCATCCCACTGGGAGAGATACCCCAGCGAATGTCGGAGCTACAGCCCAACAAACCGACCATTGTCTACTGCCGCAGCGGAAATAGAAGCATGTCGGCAGCGGCGATGCTCATAAACAGCAACTTCACCGACGTATACAACCTCGAGGGCGGCATAAGCCTCTACAACGGCCTCAAGGCACATGGCTTCCCAGAGGTGAGGAGTCTCTTTTTCCCTGCCGATGCCTCGTTTGAGACTATCGTTACCCTTGCCTGGTCACTTGAAGAGGGGTCGTGTATCTTCTACGGCAAATGCAAGGAATTATCACAGAAGCCAGAGGCCCCAGAGGCCCCAGAGGCCATAGAACTGTTTACAAAGCTCGCCGAGGCCGAGGACAGACACAAGGCCAATATTGAAAGACAGTATGCCGGCATCACCGGTAAATACGATGTGGAAAAGATCGGCAAAGGGACACCACATCTGATGGAGGCGCTCTTAAACATAGAAGATACCATACAGTGGTGTCACGATAAAGACACCGCCGATATACTAGAGCTATCCATGACAATAGAGGTCAACTCCTATGACCTGTACGCGCATCTGTACAGGAAGGTCGAAGACGAGCAACACAAAACGTTCTTCAAGGCAATGGCCGATGAGGAAATCTCTCACCTGAGTCAAATGGCCAGCGTACTGGGTCAACTGCCCTGATTAAAGAGAAAAGAAAAAGGAGGGTGGCTCCGCCCCCTCCTCAGACCTCCCCTGCAAGGGGGCCAGCCCCCTTAACCCCTTCCTGCGGTGGTTTGTGGTTTATGTTGTGGTGTGGAGATAGTTCCTTATGACACCATTTAAAATGGTTTCTTTTTAGCATCTGGCGGAGTCTTTGCGCCTAGCGGGGTTTGTGCCCCTGGTAGGTTTTTAGCGTCTGCTGGGGTTTTGGTTGCTGTTTTGGGGTCAGGGGTTTGTACTTTATGGACTAACTCGGTGCCTCTTATCTGGTTCATCGATAATATGTCCTGGAGGTATTGGGCGCCTGTAAAGTCGGTGTTACCTGAGTAGGGGCTTGTATAGAGCAGGGTTTGCTCAACCATTTTCCTGTAAATTCTATCATCGCTAAAGGGTGAGGGGAAGTCAACTATGTCCTCTCTTAAGAAGTTGAACAGGTCTTTCATGTTATAGTCAAAGACGCTGTAGGTAGAGAAGGTCATTATGATGCTGCCATCAAACGTAGTCCAGAACTTGATTAGGCTGCGCATCAGGTTTTTATTGAGCTTGTCAAAGTTTTTCAGGACAACGAGGTTGAAATAACTAAACGCCTCAAGAGACAGCTCCTCCTGTGCAATGTTTTCACACGGTATGACACAAAACATATTTGAGTACATACTGAAGTCCTCAGAGTCAATGAGCTTGGAAAGTATGTAGTGGGCGTAGGTCTCATCCTCATATCTGATGATCAATCTCTTTGTCTGGGCAAACGAGCCTATGCAACTTATAAATCTCGTGCTCTGTAGGTCCTTTGCGAACAAGTCCCTTGCCCTGACGGGTGTCCTTGTCATGCTCATCGTCCTGATACTGCCACGACGGCCTATGTCTTTAAGGATGGAGTTTGCCTCCTTTACGATAGTGTCCATGAAGGTTATGAGCCTGTCACTCTCCATCCCGGTCTTGAGCAGTCTGTTGAGGAGGATGTTTATGGAGGTTTTTTTGCTTTCTATAATGGCCTCGGCAGCCAGGAATATAATGTATGCGATGTATCCAAAGCTCAGGTTTATCTTGGTTACGTTGAGCTTTATCTGCTTATCTATGACGTAGTGTGGGTTACGGCACAGATGAGCCAGTATATAACCGTCAAAGAGGTCGATCAGGGATTTCATGAAATTATGTACATAGAGGTGATTTATTTGGATAAGGTCTTTGTCATAGGCCATTTTTTCAAGAAACCTGGTCATCTCTGAATATACCTGTGATGGTTCCTTATAGTACGCCCCCATGTTCTTTCTACCCTTTGCCAAAAGGACCTCTATGCCCTTTGTTTCCATATTCATTATGTTAGTAGCTATACCATTCTGGTCCTTATAGCCAAAAAACGGAGACAGCTTTGGAAGCATCACGGCCTTTAAGGTCTTAAGCATATCAAAGGAGCTATCTTCCTCAGCCAGTTCTGACTTGTCATGTTCGATCTTTACGTAATCGGAAGAGACCTTTTTCACCATATCGATGCCAAGGCGTTTAATGGCAAAGTCAACGTCCTGTATACTGAACTCATCGTCTTTTCTGAATATACTAGCCTTTTCTGCTACCATCTTGGTCAGCTCGGGGATTTTATAGATTAGGTCTTTTAGTATTGCCAGGTTGGTATTCTTAGATTCCAGCTCGGCCATAAGGCTAATGATGGTGGATAACGCTTCTTTTCTTATGAACTCTGTGACAGCCTCATCCGACAGTCTGTGTGGAGGTCTAAAGGAGGCGTCTTTCAGACGCTTGGCGTTCTTGACTATGTACTGACAGTCGTCAAATGGTGTAATGAGCGCCACACCGGCCTGCCTTTCGTCCTGCCAGACCACCCGAGCCTTTAATTGTCTGCCGGCTATAGGTAGTATCATCTCAGGCTTTTCGAAGAACTCGGACTTGTTCTTCTTGACTCTGGCACCCATCTTGCTGATTTCAACGATGCTGCCAGGGGCGCCAACCGCCACCTTGCTTATGTAATATCTTAGGCTCTTTCTACGATTTAAAACAATGCTATCTTCTGTTTCCATATTAAGACACTATCCTCCTCTGTAATTATTCGCCTTCTGGCCGTCTCCTGAGCTGCCTATCTCCTCAATTAAATACATCTACTGACAGTATATAACAACTAAAAGGGATTTATCAACAGTGCTGGCATCTGGGGTGCATCAATTTTTCATGGGTAAGAGTATCAATTACGGCGCGTCAAGGGGGCCATGCTCCCTTGTGGAGGGGTCTGAGGGGAGCCAGGTACGACCTGGAGCGGTAAAGAAGCAAAGCCTCCCCTTCTTTCTTTGACCAAGCTACCCATGACTTTTTGATGCACCCGGCATCTGGGGTGTATATTTTGTGTTTAATCAAATCGAAATCTGCCATATATAGATATCTGTTACCCATGAAAAATTTATGTGCCCTTTTTAAGAGGATACTTGCGTGATTATGTTAATATATAAACACTATGCCTGCATTGAGAGTTAAGCGAGAAGGAGAAGAGGACGAGGTCATCCTTATAGTAAAGGATGTTATGACCATAGGGAAGCTCTCGATTGACGCAACGGCGTATAACGACATCAGCTTTGATGACAAGACCGTCTCCCGCCATCATGCCAAAATCTTTAAGAAAGACAACCAATACTACATAGAAGACCTCAGAAGCAAAAACCACACCTACGTCAACGACCAGGAGATCAAGCGTGTACCGCTAAGACACGGAGACCTGATAAGCATCGGGTTAAATACGCTCCTGTTTGAGGAGGAGCGCAACGAGGAGCCAATGCCTATCCAGCACACAAAGGTATTTGAGGAGCTTGAAATGTCCAAGACTGTCAACCTCAGCTACCTTGTCATCAACCAGATAAGCGAAAAGCTGATGAAGGTCACCGACCTGGACGAGTTTTATCAGTATATAACGGACATGCTCATGTTGACGATAAAGGCCGAAAAGAGCCTGTTGTTCGTCTCCGACAATGATGCCTATCTGCGGTGTCGTGCCTGCCGCGGGGGTGACAATTCTTATAGTCGGAGCATTGTACAGAGGGTGCTGGAGACAAATCAGCCTATCAACACTGATTCCCAGGACGATTATTCAACGGCAACGCTCTCTCGCAATGTCAAGGCGATCATGTGCGCCCCCATTACAGCAGACGATGCCGTTATCGGTGTCATATACCTTGAGGACAGCCGATTTGAGCAGTTCAGCGAAAATGACCTGACCATGCTTACATCCATTACTAACAACGTATCATCGGGGATAGAGCGCATATCCCTCTACGAGAAGATACGACAAGAGGCGGTGATAAAGAGCAACCTGGAACGCTTCCTCTCCCCCAACGTCGTGGCAAAGGTAAC
>JADFXD010000055.1 GCA_015233725.1 Nitrospirota bacterium
TTCTTCTCTTCTGGTAGGGCAGGTACTTATCACAGAAATATTTACAGTAAGAAATTTTTTATCGCTTATAAAAAAAGACTCAATCCTGCTAAAATACTCTGGAGAGAAAATTGATAACATGAGAATGAGTATTTATGGGGTCAAAAAGAGCCGCCCCCCTCTTATTTCCACTTGGGGGAGGTTATGAAAGACATCAGGGCGGTGTTGTTCGACCTCGATGACACACTGTATCCAGAGATGGACTTTGTACGTAGTGGGTTTCGTGCTACAACCTCATTCCTTGAGGCGCGATTCGGGGTTGATCCGAGGGCTACCTTTGAGGCGATGATGGCTGCCTTAGAGCGGGATGGCAGGGGAATGGTCTTTGACACCGTGCTGAGGGAACTGGGACTCTGGGAACTTGGGCTCTACAGGCATGAGCTGACAAAGACCCTCCTCTACCTGTACAGGTCCCACAGACCGGAGATATGCCTCTATGACGACGTGCTGCCGTTTCTATATTATCTCAGGGCCTCAGACATAAGGACGGGACTGATCACCGATGGCATGGCCTCAGTCCAGAGGAACAAGATAAGGGCGCTGGGACTTGAGGACATCCTGGATGTCATCATCTGCACGGACGAGCTGGGCAGGGAGTACTGGAAGCCGTCGCTGGTCCCGTTTAAGGTGGCGCTTGAGCTCTTGCCTGGCGGGATTGCCCCCGAGGAGGCCGTCTACATCGGCGACAATCCCGGCAAGGACTTTATAGCGCCCAACGAGCTTGGGATGACATCGATCCAGATAGCAAGAAGCGATGACTTACCGATAGGCAACGACGTCAAGGCACGTGCCCACTATCGTTATAGCGCTCTGCAGCTTGTAACTTCTTGACAAGCACATGGCCGTTGTTGTTTACTATCATAGATGAATCATTTTGATGTCGGATATGTAGAAATGGCACGCATTAAGTCTTCAGAACAAACATTGGTGGGGATGGGTTGTATTGTCCCTGTGTGGATTGCTCTGTCTTAGGGAAAGGACATGCTGTTGAAAATGACCTTTTCAGTGATATTTGTGTTTATTGTACTTGTGGGGTTGGTCATTGTCAGGAGTGGGTTAGGGATTGAGCTCAGGAGGGTTAAGGAGCTTTATGAAAAACAATATGAGTTTGTTGATAAACAGGTCGTAGTTCAAGGCTCGGTTGAGAAGATAGTAGACATTGCAACTACAGAAAAGGTTGGTAATTTCTTCTTGAAAGACGATGCCGGAGATGTTATTTTGGTTAAAGCAAGGGAAATGCCAATGTCACCTGGCGCCAACATCAGGGTAGAAGGAACCATGCTCATTGCTACAAACAGTCAAGGACAAAAAGGTGGTATCTTCATACATGCCTTTAAGATCACCACTCAGGCACAGCAGCAACCAGAAACGGCGCTAAAGCCCCAGGCAACTGGACAGTTAGAGTCCACTTCCAGGGGACTTAAAACCTCGGCAAAGGGCATATTAGTGACAGTTGTCGTCGTAACGCTATTAATGGTTGCAGCTATTATCCTGATAAGGATAAGGGCTACGGGCAAGGCTCAGGTTGTGCTGGAAGACCCCACATTCTCAACTAAAGATACGCTCACCAACAAAATTAATGTAAGCAAAAATAACGCAATAATCCGTGCTCCAGGCAATACCACACAACAACTCATCAACGGTTACTTTGAGATAACAGGTGGGTTACAAGGGACACTTGGAAAAAAGATATTTATTGTTAGTCCATATACTAAAATAGGGCGCGAGGAAGAAGGGGTAGACAAGAGCTCCGGCTGGATAACCTTCCCCCCAGAGTGCGTGACAGTCAGTCGATATCAGGCAGACCTGAGATATGAGCAAGGCCAATACGTCATAATCTCACGCTCAAGGGTCAATCCAACGCTTGTTAATCATATGCCTCTGATGAAAGATTACGCTGTCGTTGTCAATCACAACGATAAGATAAAACTTGGTGAAGTTGAACTTACATTTAGGAGCAAATGATAGTTCAGATGGGTAAGTACGTTTAAAAAATACAGGATTAAGGGTGGAAGATGAAAGTTAAATTTTGGGGGGTTAGAGGTTCTATCCCCACCCCGGGTGAGAGTACAGTACGATATGGGGGTAACACCTCATGTATAGAGCTAAACGGAGATGATGGCACATTAATAATCTTTGACGCTGGTACAGGGATCAGACTTGTTGGTGGAAGGCTTGCCTCAAAGCCCCCAGTAGATATACATCTCTTTTTGTCACACACGCATTGGGACCATATACATGGTTTTCCATTTTTTATACCGGCCTTTATACCGAGCTTCAATATCCATATATATGGTCCGCCGCATTATGATAAAAGTGTCAAGGAGATAATGTCTCAACAGATGGTATACTCCTACTTTCCGGTAACAGCCAACGAGCTGCAGGCCAAGATATCTTACCGAGACCTCAAGGAAGAGACCATTACCATTGGGGACCTCAACATATCGACAAAACTGATGAACCATCCCGTCTCCTGCTATGCCTATCGCGTAATCGAAGGTGACAAGACCGTCATATACACCGGAGACAACGAGCCCTATTACAACTTCATCAGCACTGGCGAAACCTCCAGGGAAGAGAATCGTGAGATTGAATCGATAGTTGAGGAACAAAACAACAGAAACGTTGACTTTGTCAGAGGCGCTGACCTGCTGATAGCAGAGGCGCAGTACACCGATGAGGAGTTCCCATCCAAGCTCGGCTGGGGACACAGCTCTACGACACATGCCCTCAAACTCGCCATAAATGCCGACGTAAAACACATGGTCATATTTCACCATGACCCCGCCCATACGGATGAGCTCATGGACCGTCTCTATGAGCAGACCCTGCAAAAGTACTCACAGATGCAGCACACCGGCCTCAAGATAAGCGTGGCTATGGAAGGTCAGGAGATCGTAGTGTAAATATTTGCCAAGGAAAATGAGGTAGGGCCTTGCCCTTCCCTTAGAAAGGGAGGGGTGCCACGAAGAAGTCCCCTTGACCCCATCTTGCGGAGGCTTGAGGCTGAGTTGGGGCAGGGTGGGATTTGTGCACACGGAGATGTAAGAGAATTTCTCTTGACAAAATATTAATGCTCCAGTTAATATAATAGACTGCAGGCCGTCTAACTTGGCATACGCCCTATTCTGTCCGTTGTGTTAGTATGTAAATGAGGTTTTAACAGTGAAAGCTCGCGATAGGCAAAGAATTCTGATTCTATTATTAGCCTCAGTGCTTATAATCTCTGGCTGTAGCCAGGAAAATGAAAAAACATATAAACCAACTGTCAGCGATTCTCCAGAACGTAGCGGCGTGCCAGTTTACATCTTCAGCATCCATCCCTTGCACAATCCTATGCGATTGCACCAAGTCTTTTGGCCGATGATAGACTATTTAAACCGCAATATACACAATGCACAATTTAAACTGGAAGCATCACGCAACTATACTGCCTATGAAGCCAAGCTATATGATGGTCAAGCGCACTTCTCCTTACCCAATCCGTTGCAGGCTATTAAATCACTCAAACACGGCTATCGCATATTTGGTAAGATGGGTGATGACAACAACTTTCGCGGAATCATACTGGTACGAAAGGATAGTGGCATAAAAAAAGTAGAACAACTCAAAGGTAAGGCCATTAGCTATCCCGCACCATACGCATTAATCGCCACCTTAATGCCTCAATACTATCTCTATACTCATGGACTGGATGTGATGCACGACACCGAAACACGCTATGTTGGCTCACAAGAGTCTTCTATTATGAATGTCTACTTAGGCAATACTGCGGCTGGCGCTACTTGGCCGCCACCTTGGTATGCCCTTATGGAAGAGCGCCCAGAACTGAAAGAGGCGCTGGAAGTGAAATGGCAAACAGATAGCCTGCCTAATAACGCTCTGGTAGTACGCAAGGATGTGCCTGCAGAACTGGTACATCAGGTTGCCGACCTGTTATTCAACCTGCACACACATGAAGAAGGCCGACAGATACTTAACCGTATGAAGTTGACCAGGTTTGAGCCAGCCACTGAGCAGACCTATCAAAAGGTTGTCGAGTTTATCGCTATTTTCAGTAAAACAGTACGTCCCGTTGAATAGTTGAATAAATGAACAAAACCAATCAAGGACATAGGAATCTGTTCCGTCGTCTTTTGGGTGGCAGCATACGCACGAAGCTTATTGTCGGCATTGCCCTCGTGCATGCTATTCTTATGAGCATTTTTGTCTTCGACCTGGTCGAACGTCAGAGTGTCTTTCTTAAGGGACAGACTGTATCCCAGACCACAAGCCTTGCTGAAACACTGGCGGCCAACAGTACATCTTGGGTTTTGGCCTCCGATTTCATAGGACTGGATGAGGTAATCCATTCACAATCTAAGTATCCTGGTCTGCTCTACGCTATGGTGGTAGACAAAGATGGATGTATATTGGGACATACCGATGCCAGTATGGTGAAGAAGTATCTGAATGACTCCATAAGTCTCCATTTGCTGCACACACAACCACGTGAAATCATCCTGCTCAACAATTCCAAGCTGGTGGACGTAGCCGTGCCAGTCTTAGCCAATGGGCAACATATCGGTTGGGCACGTGTAAGTATCAGCCATCAGAGGTTATTGGACAATCTCAAGCTCATCACCCGTGACGGTCTGATTTATACTGTTTTCGCCATTATTGCAGGCTCCATATTTGCCTTTTTTATGGCCAGGCGTTTGACAGGCGGGCTCCAACATATTGTTGGTATAGCAGAACGTGTATCACATGGAGAACTACATCTGCGCAGCCAACTCAATCGCATAGATGAACTAGGCACGCTGAGTAAAGACTTCGATAGTATGTTGGATTCACTCCAACAACGAGGAGAGGAACTCAGGCAGGCACAGGATGAGCGCATGATACAGCAGTCCAAGATGGCGGCCATAGGCGAGATGATCGGGGCAATAGCCCATCAGTGGAGGCAACCCCTTAACGCCATCTCACTTATAGTTATGGATTTGAAGGATGCATACGAGTTTGGCGAATTCAGTAAAGACTATCTCTTTAATTCGGCACAAAAGACTATGGAGCAAATCAAGTACATGTCAAGCACCATTGATGACTTCAGGAACTTTTTCAAGCCGAGCAAGGAAAAGGTGGTTTTCAAACTCAACACCACCATCAAAGAGGTAATCTCTCTTGTACATGATCAGCTTCTCAAGGCTAATATAAATATCGCAATGGTATGCAAATATGGTGCCGTGAGTAAACCATCTGAAGAGAGATATTCAGAGATATGTACGTGCGAGCCTGAACTTATGTGTTACGGTTACCCTAATGAATTTAAGCAGGTGATCATAAACATCTTCGGCAATTCCAGAGACGCCATCGTCAAGAATAGACAGAGATATGCAATGGATGCCAAAGAAAGCGGAGAGATACTCGTTGCGTTGTCCAAGATAGACAACCACGCCATACTGGAAATTAAGGATAACGGTGGAGGCATATCGGAGGATATCATAGACAAGATTTTTGATTCTTATTATACGACGAAAGGAGACGAGGGCACAGGAATGGGGTTGTATATGTCTAAGATCATCATAGAGCAAAACATGAACGGCAGGATTTATGTCTCAAACATCGAAAAGGGTGCTGTGTTTACGATTGAGCTACCACTGGATAGCGTTGATTCGTGCTGAGAGGAGCCAGGGTCGGCCGCCCCCTGCTGCTACAACATCGTGCCTCACTCCTCCCCTTGTAGGGGGGTATAGGGTTAAGAAGCGCCGGCACCTTCTTGTTACCATTGCACGCCTTGTTTTGTCAGGAGGTCTCTGGCGTCTTTCGAGCCGAGTCTGGCTGCTACCTTGAAGTCGCTGATGGCCTGCAGGTCGTTGCCGATGGCGTCGTGCAAGACGGCCCTGGAGTAAAAGGCGTTGGGGTCTTGAGGGTCAAGCGCGATGGCCATATCAATATCCTCGATGGCCTGGTCAACAGAGCCGATCTTTTTATACGCCAACCCACGAAATAGATATGCCATAGCGTATTTAGGGTTTAGTTCAATGGCCATTTCAAAGTCATCAATGGCCTGGGAGGTCTTATTGAGGTCATAGTAAAAAAAGCCCCTGTAGAAATATGCCACCGGTAGTTTTGGATTTAGCTCAATAGCCTTATTGTAGTCACTGAGGGCCTGTTGGTTTTTGGCAAGCATCTTATAGGATGAGCCGCGATTTATGTATGCCTCGGTGTATTCAGAGTTTAACTCGATGGCCTTGGTAAGGGCATCTATTGAGGCCTGGTACTGTTTATCAACAAAGAGCCTCCTACCCTTTTCAAACCAATCATCTGCCGTTAGCGTCTCTGCCCGGCCTCGCGACGGTGGTGAGACCTCAGGGGAAGGGCTGACAGGCTCTGGGCTAGGCTCTGGACGCCGCTGAGGACTGATAGCAGCATCGTCTGTATTCGCTATATTCTTCTTAAAATCCTCATACGCCCCAAATATATTAAAGGCAAATAGGATCGTTACCAGCGCAAACAAAGAGACAAACGTCCCAATCCTGGTGTCACTAACCCGTCCATATGAGACAACAAGGTTGAGTTTATCATCCCAGGTTGTCTTCTTGTTTCTCAAGAGTATCAGATAAGCCATGAAGTTGCTAAGAAAACACAGCCCTGGTATCCCCATTGCCTCACCCACAAACCATATAAACATGCCACGCTTAAAAAACACATTGAACCCCGGGATAGCGCCATCACCTCCACGGACCCTTATGCTCAGGATCGACTTCCCTGGCGTCGTGCCAAAGGTGGACATCACGACGGCCTCAATCACAAACCACAGGGGGAGGGTCATAGCTATAAAGATCATCGGATTTGCCTTTCTTGCCAACTCCGGTGAGATCGCCCCCATTGTGAAAAACACAAGGATACCGATCACAACCAGGTCAAAATACCTTGCCCAAAAACGAAACCACGGTCTGGGTTCAAGGCTGTATGGTTTACCCTCCTCTGCTACTGTTTTACGTGGATGGGGTTGTGGTTTTTCACTTTGGGATTTCTGTGTTTGTTGGGCATCGGCCTGGGCGGTTTTTGTCTCCTTGTCGGTTGTTGAAAAGGGTCTCTCTGTCTTATAGGCAGTATGGGCGGAGCCTTCAGTTTTAACTGAGGTTGATTTAGCGTCCTTTTTTGAGGCTTCTTCCTTAAGGTGCGAGTTTATGGAGCTGTAGGCGATGTTTATCTCCGCCAACTTGGCCTCTGCCTTTTTTTGTAGCGCAGGGTCGTGGGTAAAGCGGTCAGGATGCCACACCTTTGCCAGGTCACGATAGGCGTGTTTCACCTCCTCCACGGAGGCATCAACTCCTAACCCAAGCGTTTGATAGTAACCCTTAACGTCTTTCATATAAGGCCTCAGCTAACAATCGCCACAAGAGAAAAGACAAAAGGGGGGCGGCTCCGCTTCTTTTTCGCTCCAGGACGCTCCTGGCCCTCCTCAGACCTCCCCTGCAAGGGCACCAGTGCCCTTGACCCCATAATTCTCAATCCTAATTCTATAACTAAAGTACCTACCCTATTACTTCTTGCACAGGGTTTCATGAAACTTCTCAAACATTGTATCAGGGACGATGTTCATCACGGGGGAGGGTTCATCTGACATTGAGTTTTTACCGTTTTTTTGTTTAATGTGGGCTTGGATGAATCTTATTGTCCTCTTGGTGCAGTTTATTTCGTTAAGGTAACGTAACTCTGACAACTTAGGATCGCTATCTGGAAATAGCTGTATCGTCCAGAATCTGACGATATCTTTATTTACGTGAGAAACGGTCAGTGTGTCATAGTAAAAATTGACATCGTTGGCCATCCCTATGAATTTCCACCGTGCATCCAAGGCCATGGCATTAAGCGCCAACAGGACAATGCCTGACACCACGGCATAATTAACCGCAGACAACAAGAGAACATGGCGGAGGGACCGCAGCCCCCCTGCCCTTAACGCGCCGTAATGCTCACTCGTAATATTCATAATAGCGATTGCATCATTGCCGACTAAACATAGGTTATTGTATTTGATTTGGGCCGATTATCTTTTCTATCAGCTCAAAATTGGCCCCTTGGACGAGTTGGCCGTTGACTATCAACGTCGGAGTTGATGTCACGCCGACAGACTCGGCCATTTTTTTGTGTTCTTCCAGTAGTTGTTCCGCCTGGGCGCTCTTACATGTAGGTAGTTTATCCTTGTCGTATTTACCGCTCATCACATCCTCAAGGGTCTTTGCACTGTTTTTTGAACAGAGGATGAACCTTGCCTTCTCCTGTGCCTGAGGGTGCAACTGGACGAGTGGAAATAGGAAGACGTATCTGGTAACATCCTTTCTCTTGCTCATGTAATCAGCTAGTTTTCTGCAATATGGGCAGTCAGGGTCAGTGAATTCGACAACAATATTTCTACCCATACCAATCCTCACGGCCTTATCAAGATTGACTTGTTTAGGCTGTCCTGGTGCAGCCTGAGCGTCTTTTTCTGCAGTTTGTGCATTCACCTGTGCTGAGGCAATAAAGGTCATCCATGCGACCAATATCCATACATAACAGAGCCTTCTTATAACCATTAACCCCTTGTTGTTCACTTACAAATTCCTCCTTTAGTTTGATTTTTCATTACTATATAGTATATAGAATCCAATGGCAGTAGGTCAAGACAGTACCTGGACATAAATATTATATGATTAAGATTTGATAAAATACAAAATACGTATCACTTTTATGGCGCGTCAAGGGGACTTCTTTTTGGCGGGGGTGCCTCACCCCTCCCCTTGCAGGGGAGGTCTGAGTAGGGGCCAGGAGCGTCCTGGAGCGACAAAGAAGCAGAGCCGCCCTCCTTCTTTCCCTTTTCTTCTTATCTCAAGGCATTGAGGTTACGTTGAGCGCCGTTGTGGTTGGGGTCTATTTTTAGGGCGGTTGTGAATTCTTGCCTGGCTTGTTCTCTTTTACCCTGGAAGCTAAGACACAGACCAAGGTTATTGTGCGCGTCGGCGTAATCAGGGCGTAGGGTAATGGCCTTATTTATCTCATTGAAGGCCTCGTCTATCTTACCTTGTTTGCCCAGTACCACACCCAGGTTGTTATGTGCCTCTGCGGAGTTAGGGTTGAGTTGTATTGCCATAGAATACTCTCTGGCAGCCCCGTCCAGATTACCTTGGTTTTCGTGCATCAAGCCAAGCCTGACGTGCGTGGCATCGTCTGTTACCTCTTTGGTGTCAACCTGTAGGGCGGCCTGACAGGCATTATCGGTCTGCTCCCTACGGTCACTGGCGCTCTGCTCCCTACGGTCACGGGTGGAGTCGGCATCAGAGCCAAGTCGCTTATAGATATCGCACAGTTTTATATAGATATCGGCATTGTTTTTTTCCAGGTTTAGAGCTGTTTTATATTCACCTAGCGCCTCTTCCAACTTACCTTGTTTGAAGTAGGCATCACCTAATTTTACATAGACCTTGCCCTGGTTAGGCGTGAGTCTGACTGCGTAACGCAAGTGCCTGATGGCATCATCAAAACGGTCTTGATTCATATAAATAACTCCGAGATAGTAGTATGGATCAGCAAAGTTTTTTTTGATAGCAATGGCCAGCTTAAATTCTTCTATTGCATTATTTAGCAGCATTTGCTGCGTATACACCAAACCAAGACGGGTATGGATATCTGCGTTATCTGGTTCGTAGAATAAAATCTCTTTGAGTTCCCTTATGGCATCTTCATATTTATGCTTCTTTAAGTAGGCATCTGCCAGATTTGTTTGTGTCAGTGTATAGTGCGTAAGTCCAAAACGCCGGTTTAAACTCTTTGCCTCTTGCAATACGGATATAGCCTTGTCAACTTCCCCTGTATCCATATATACAGATCCGAGGTTTATGTGGGCAAATAGGCTTGTAGGTTGCTTTTTAACATTGTCTTCGTAGAGAGTGAGTTCAGACTGCCATATATTGTTTCTCTCATATGTAGCAATCGCATATACAAGCGATATTGTCAACAGTGGGAGCGTAAAATAAACGGCTAGTTTCTTTGAATCTATTGCTTTTGCAATCATAGATAACGCTGTAACGATAGCAATGAAAAAACCCACTGATGCTATATACACCCTGTATTCCAGGAGTACCCAATTACCGAGTGGAATTATACTTGCCTGTGGTGATATGGTTATAAAGAACCATAATATTCCAAACGATATAAAAAGTAAATCGCTATATTTAGCGTCATGTTTACTTTTGACAAAATAATACATGTAGATAGCCAAAGCAAATATCCCACAAAGAACAATAAAAGATATATAAACGCGAGGCTCCCAAAATGAAAAAGACACAGGATAATCATAGATCACTGTCAAGTCTACTGGAAAAAAGAGCATCCTTATGTAGGTAATTATCACTCTGAATTGCGTGAAAAGGTTGTGCCATCTGTTGAGGACAATTAGTCCAGAATCAATTTTTCTAATAGACATATCATCTATATTAGCTAATTTAATATCTGATATGTTAGCTAATTTAATATCTGATATGTTAGCTAATTTGATATCCTGGAAGTATGATAAATAAATGATAAACGGTATAATAAAGTAAAATGGGATACATAATAATAAGCGTTTTAACGGTTTTCTCGAAAAAAACATAAATTCAACTATGGTGATAATAATAGGCAAGGTAATTGTGACCTGTTTTGCTATTGACGCAATGAACGCTATTATAAGCGCTAATAAATACAAAGAAATAGATTTAATGCGCAGAGACTTATTAAGTACCTGGGGAAAAGTTTTTATATACCTTTTAGGATTGAGCATTATGGGGTCAAGGGGACTGGTCCCCTTGCGGGGGGTTCTAAAGGGGGGCGGAGCCGCCCCTTTCTTTCCCTCTACTTGTATATAATTAACTATGGGCAGGTACTTAATAGCATTGGGAGAATGATATTTAATTTCTACTTCATCAATAATTAGAAACCGGTATTTTATATACACAATCAGTGTAAGTACATAAAATAAGGTAGCAGTCGAGGCATATCTTTGAATAATAAGAGTCACTGCTTGTAATTGTAAAGGATGACTAACAAAGACAATTGCCACAAAAAAGGCGATTTGATTTTTAAAGGACTGGCTTACACTGTCAGAATCTTTATGCAGTTGACGCTGTGCTTTGAGAAGTAGAAGCATGAACCAATAGACTAAAACGGCATTGATTAAGTGTATTGATAGATTAACAATATGATATCCAATAACATTATTGCCATGTATTTTGTAGTTTATAAAGAGTAAAAGGTTGCCAATATATTTTAGGCCAAGACCACCCCAAGGATTAAAGCCTCTGGATACTTCTATTACATATTCGTCATCAAAGTAAAACGGGATTTTGAAGCTGTTGGAATACGAAAAAAAACCAGCTAAAACAATTATCAGTATGTGAAATATTGGTTTATTGAAGAATCCTCTATATTTTTTTAAAAGCGCAGACATTGTCTTAGTCCGTACCGCTATCTTTCTCCTTAAAGTCCTGTGCGACACTATCCCACATATAACACTTCAGGCCACTTACCAGCCCCAACCTTACGGAGACCACCACTTGCAGGGTCTGTGGCCATTGTGGCTCTCCAAACACTGTTTGTGCCTCCACGTCCTCCTCCGAAAAATACGCGTCATGGTCAGGGTGTGAGTGATAGAAGACCAGCACGTCCTGGTTATCCTGGAGTGCCTGTGAGATCACGCGGTCTGCCTCCTTCGGATCGATTGTGTAGGCGATACGGGCAGTGCGAGGGTATCGCATGGGGTCCTGCTGATGGAGGATGTCCTGGATATTTTGACAGGCGTGAGCATTTTGCTGGTCTGCCTTTCCGGTAATAATCCCGCAACACTCATCAGGATATGCCTGCATTGCGTGAGTGTAGATAAACTGAAGGGTTTCCTTAGTGAGTTTCATCAGATCACGTGACTGAGATATCTATCGCCGCCATCAGGGAAGATAACCACGATAACGCCTTCCCTCAGCGTCCTGGCATAGGCAACCGCCCCGGCCAACGCAGCCCCCGAGGAGTGCCCCACGGCCAATCCCTCATACCTGACGAGGCGTTTGACCCAGTCATAGGCATCATCGGTATTGACAAAGATCGTATCATCAGGGAAGCCCAGGTCATATATACCTGGCACTATAGAGCTTGCCATGTGCTTTAGTCCTTCAATCCCGTGCATAGCGTCATCTGGCTGGATCGCTATTACCCTGATGTCGGGATTAAACTCCTTAAGCGCCTTACCTGTGCCCGTGATGGTCCCGCCGGTACCCACGGAGGCTATGAGGTGTGTTATCCGGCCCTTTGTCTGTTGTATTATCTCTGGACCGGTAGTCAGGTAATGTGCCTTCCAGTTAGATGGATTGTTGTACTGATCGGGCATGTAGTAACTGTCAGGGGTCTCGTTGTAGAGCTGCCTGGCATATCTGATGGCCCCATCTGAGCCCTCAAACTGGCTTGAGTATACGATCTCAGCCCCAAAGGCCGATATGATCCGCTTTCTCTCAATCGATGCGTTCTTTGGGATAACGATCTTCACCTTATATCCAGACACCGCGCCTATCATGGCGTAGGCTATCCCCGTATTACCCGACGTTGAGTCTATGATCGTCTTATCTCGTGTCAGGAGGCCGGAGTCCTCGGCATCCTTTATCATCCTGTACGCCGCCCGATCCTTGACGGAACGACCCGGATTGTACATCTCGAGCTTTGCGTATATACGTACGCCATCAGGCAGCTCACTGGTTATGCCGTTGAGGAGCAACAGTGGGGTATCGCCTATGGTGGCGAGGATGTCGTTGTAAACCGCCTTAGTAAATCCGCTCATCAGATTCGCTCTTTTCCGCAGCAGGGGGTCAGCGAACCCTGGCTAAGTTGTCGCACCTGGTTCTTTTCCGCTCCAGGTCGCACCTGGCTCCTTACAGTCGCTGGGTACTTTATCAAATAGCCTTGTGCTGAGGTAGCGTTCGGCAGTATCTGGCAGGACGGTAAGCACCGTCTTGTCCCTTCCGAGCCTCTGTGCGATCACACAACTGGCGAAGTAATTTGCCCCCGAGGATATACCGCATAGGATTCCCTCGTTTCTTATAAGTTTCCTGGTGTACTGATAGGCATCTTCATCGGAGACCTGTATTATCTCATCGATGATGTTGCGATTGAGCACATCCGGGACAAAGCCTGCACCAATCCCCTGTATCTCATGATGCGCCGGGGGCTGTCCACTCAAGACAGCGCTTGCCATAGGCTCGACGGCCACGATCCTTGCCCCTGTCTTGGCTTTCAGCACCTCGCCAACACCGGTAATGGTACCGCCAGTGCCAACGCCGGCAATAAAGACATCGATTGTACTTAATTGGCTCATTATTTCCTGGGCTGTTGTCTTGCGATGTGCCTCTGGGTTTGCGGGGTTTTTAAACTGATTCAACTGGAAGTATCCCTTTGCCTTGGCAAGAGCATTTGCCTTTTCCACGGCGAGGGTCATATCGCCTCCAGGGGTCAGGACCAATTCTGCTCCAAATGCCTTTAGCATGGTTCTACGTTCCAGGCTCATGGTCTCAGGCATCGTCAAGACGAGCTTATACCCCTTATTGGCGCACACAAAGGCAAGCCCTATACCGGTATTACCCGATGTAGGCTCAATCACGGTATCGCCTGGTTTTATAAGCATCTCAGCCTCGGCCGCATCGATCATCGCCTTACATATCCTATCTTTTATCGAGCTGCACGGGTTAAAGAACTCTACCTTTGCGTATATCCTGGCAGCTCCACCATCGGCATCGTCCCCCATCTCTGGTCCTTTTAGCCTCACGATCGGGGTGTTACCGATGAGCCCCAGCACGGAGTTGACCGGCTCAGAGTAAACAGTCGTCTTCATACACAGGGAAAGAAGGAGGGACGCCTGGCCGCCCCCTCCTCAGACCTCCCATGCAAGGGGACCAGTCCCCTTGACCCCTTAATTCTCAATCCTGATGTTATCAATATATTTATGTCCAGTTCTTTAGTGTTCACTTTATTTGCCAATTGCTGTTAGCGCCAACGTTAGCAGGGGAACCGGAGGCTACTGAGGAGATAGACACACCGTTTATAATCCATATATAGACCTGACCGGTTGACGCATTGTACCAGAGCATGTCGGCCATGCCATCATTGTTGTAGTCAGTTACGGCTTTAAGCTGCCAGTTAGGGTCAGACATACTCACACCTTTGAGTGGGTCAGTTCCATTGTAAAGGTAACCGCCACCAATAATCATGTCTATACCTTTTTGAGTACCGTCTATATACCACACATAAAACTGACCTGTTGTCGTATTTTGCCACAGAATGTCACTTTTGCCATCGCCATTGAAGTCGGCGGTTGCCCTGATCTGCCAGGATGGATCAGAAACCGTAACGAGACTGACTACGGTTGCAATCTGCGAACCATCAATGAACCAGATTGCCAACTGACCAGTGGTTGTATTTTGCCACAGGATATCACTCTTGCCATCTCCGTTGAAATCAGCTACTGCATTGATCTGCCACGGGACATTGATGCTACCCAGTGACGCGGTATTGACTATATTACTGCCGTCTATAAACCAGATAATGACCTCACCGGAGGAGGAATTCTGCCAAAGGATATCGGTATTGCCATCGCTGTTAAAGTCACCAAACCCTTTGAGTTGCCAGTTCTTATCGCTCATCGTAGCCAAACTCGCAGCGCTTTGAATCTTAGCGCCATCCATAAACCAGATATAAAATTGACTTGTTGTCGTGTTTTGCCACAGGATATCGCTCTTGCCATCGCCGTTGAAATCGCCCTTGCCTCTGTATTGCCAGTTAGGGTCGTTGACTATAGCCGGGCTATCGCCGCTATAGATATTTGTGCCATTCATAAGCCAGATAAACAATTGACCTGTTGCGGTATTTTGCCACAGGATGTCACTCATACCATCGGCATTGAAGTCATCATGATAGAGCTTAAAGCGCACCTTAGTTACAAAGGCATCTACTGCGATATCAGTGTTGCTAACTGGATTGTGAAAATCCTTTTGCAGTGGATGAACAGTAGGGAAGTTGCTTGAGGCGGTCTGCCCACAGATATAGGCATCACCTCTTGGATCCACGGCTATGGCCGTTGCCTTATCGTCCGCGCTACCACCGAGATACGTGGACAACTGCAAGTTGTATGAGTCAGCGGATACGGTGAGCCTTGCCATAAAGGCATCATAAAAGCCGCTGTTATTCTTCTTGTATGGATTTAGGGTTGGAAAGTCGGTTGAGGCCGTCTCCCCTGCAACGTAGATATTGCCTGCCTTATCAACGGCAATTGCCATACCGGCATCAATATCGCTGCCACCAAGATAGGTCGAATAACCCAGCGATGAACCGGATGAGATTATCTTTGTTACGAAGGCATCGGTCATACCTTTTAAGGCACTTTGCATGGCTGTGCTTGTGGTTGGATAGTTTGTTGAGGTAGTGGAACCGGTTATGTAGACGTTACCGGCTGTATCAACCGCTATACCGTTAGCGCGATCGCTGCCATTTCCTCCGACGTAGGTAGAGTACTGGGGTGAGCCAGTTGCGCTGAGTTTCGTTATGAAAGCATCATATGTACCACCCCCATGGATAGCTTGAAGCGGACTAGCCGTAGTGGGAAAATTAGTCGATGACGTAAAGCCGGTAATATATGCGTTACCGTTTACATCCACGGCAATGCCGGTGGCTTCGTCTTCCAGGGTTCCACCTAAATAAGTCGAATATGGGATATAGGTACCTGATGAGCTGAGTTTTGTCACAAAGGCATCATCAACACCTGATATAGTTGACTGATATGCGTTATTAGTTGGAAAATCCGTTGAATAGGTGTATCCTGTTATAAAGGCATTACCCCCTGAATCCACGGCTATGGCGTTGGCCTCATCGTTAGCGGTTCCGCCAAGGTATGTAGAGTACAGCAGGGTTGTTCCATTTGAGCTGAGTTTTGTCACGAAGGCGTCTACCCAACCATGTATGGAGGATTGAAAGGCGTTTACAATTGGAAAATCCTGTGAGTGTGTGGAACCAGTTATGTAGGCGCTGCCGTTGGTATCCACGGCTATACCCCTTGCCTCGTCATCAAGGCTGCCGCCGATGTAGGTGGAGTATACCAGAGACGAGCCGTCTTTACTGAACTTTGAGACAAAGACATCATAATAATCAGCGCTAGAGCTATTACGGTATGGGTTCACCGTTGGGAAGTCTAAAGAGATTGTCCGGCCAGCCACATAAGCGCTTCCGAGGGTGTCCACGGCTATTGCGAGGGCTTGATCACCGCTACTGCCGCCGAGGTAGGTCGAGTATTGGAACACGGGGTCTATGACTAATGGGAGCTTCCTGTTGTAGTTAGCTACCTTGAAGCTTATCAGGCGATTGTTTTTTATAACGTAGGTTCCGCTTACGGTTTTTTGCTCGCCGTCAATTTCCTGATATATCTTTGGTTTACGCATCAGCATATAACCACCGTGTGTCTTAAAGACTAAACTGCCGTCCTTGTTTGTCTTTATGCTCATAGTGCCATTGACCTTGAGGGCGATCTTTCTTAGGTCGGCCTTTGGTTGCACTACAAAGTCGTACTCTATTTCCTTTTGGTTTCCATACAGCACGAGGTCTATACCTGGATATAGGTTAGTATATTTAACACGTCTGTAGGCTGTTACGTTAGTTAGCCACTTTTCTTTAGAGTTTCCGATGAGGTAATTGGATTTTCCCTCAAGGGCATCAGTTGCCGTTAGTTCAGGGGCATTAACATCAGTGTTATGTAAGTCCATACCGGCGAATTTTATACGTAAGATATCAACTTTATGTGTCTCTGCCATATCTGTCCCAGCGACTGTAAGGAGCCAGGAGTGTCCTGGAGCAGTAAAGAACGAATCCGATCTTTTATGGCTTCTTTTATTATGAGTTGCCTTTTTATCCATATCAATTGGAGGGGTCATTGCCATAACGATGCCATCTGATTTCAAGAGCATCGTATAGCCATATCCTCTGGCAACATACCTGTACACCTGGGGAGTCTGGCCCTCATTTTGTTCAAAGCGCACCGGTAGCTTACCATAGTTCTCCAGGAGTCGAGCGCTCACCATCTTTGACGCTCCTGCTTCTTTAACGCTGCAGGACGCTCCTGCTTCTTTGACGCTGCAGGACGCTCCTGCTTCTTTGACGCTGCAGGACGCTCCTGCTTGCACCTGCCCGTTGCTTACTGTGCCAGTAGAAGCCTCCAATATCGCGCTTTGAGCTATGGTCACAGAGAGAATAAAAGACATAATCCAGAAAATAACCAAACATTCACTGCTTTTAGTCGTCATATAGCCTCCTTTAGAGCTTCTATAATAATCTTATCACTTACGTTGATGGGAAATATTAGCATTAAATATATACAAATAGCAATACAATAAATTAGTTTGCTCCCTACGGTTGCGGGTCTGTTATTGGCAATTGTCTTTATGGTGATAGAACCTGTCTACCACTCATGGCTCTGGATGACGATAACACCCTTCTTTGACGCCTCATTTAAGAAGTCCTGTGTGGCGAAGTGGGTTATCAATATGCTCACGACCTCGACGTCCTTGTGTTCACGGCGCACTGTCTGTACGTTACTTTCCAGTTGGTGAAACACCTCACTCATTCGCCAGTGGGCTGACGTACCGGCAGTATAGTATCCCTGGAGTCTGAGCTTTGCCTCTCCGACGATTAACACAGGTGTGCCCTGTCTTGTACCCTTACCGAGTATATTTATCTCGCAACCTTTGACCTCAGTCCTGATAAGCCTCTCTGATATCTCGATCCCGTACTTGTCCTTCAGAAACCTTGGCAATTCCCTATACGCCTCATTTTCAAGGGCGTAGCTGACACTCCTTGACAGACCGCCAAGATTACGATTGATCGAGGTTACATCCGTCTTTAACGTATCTACATCCGTCTTCAACGTATCTACATCCGTCTTCAGTGTGCCGATATCCGATGCCATCCTATCCTGTTTATCACCCACCCTCTTCAGCTCAAGCCCCATCCTCTCCTGCTCATCCTTTATTGAGGTTATATCCGATGCCATCCTATCCTGCTTCTGCATCATCACCAGAAACATCTCCTTAAGCTCTGCAAACATCTCCTTGAGATCATCGAACTCGCTCCTGCGCACATGACCATTATCGCCATCTTGAGTTATATCCTTATCTTTCATTGCCTCCATCCCTATCGAAAATTGCTGTCGGTAACATTAATTGATCTTAACATGTATTGACGTCCGGTTGCAATATCGGCGATACGGTTAGAAACGGCAGAGGGGGTTACCGATGCATGTTGCCATGCGTCGATAACCCCCTGCCATTTACATCCAGGGCTGATTAATGTCTAATCAGCCTTGAATAAGTTTACTGTATTACCCAGTCAGACGGGATTACTCCGCTGCCAACAGGGCTAGTGATTGTGGAGCCGTTCATAAGCCATGTAGCAACGGTTCCATCGGTATTCTGCCAGAGGATATCTGCGGTTTTATCAGTAGCAGCACCGAACATACCAACTCCCTTAAATACCCAACTTGAGTTCAGGGTTCCAGGGGATGCTGGGGTTCCGATAGTTGCACCATTCATCGGCCACATTGCCAACATTCCACTGGTGGAGTTCTGCCACAGTATAGTTGCCTTTGCTGAACCATCGAATGAGGCGGCGCCTTTATATACCCAATCTGAGGTAAGAGTAGATACTACAGAGTTGGTCTTTATAGCGGTACCGTTCATTATCCACATAACGATCTGCCCTGTGCTTGGGCTCTGCCACAGTATGTCATCTGTGCCATTGCCGTCAAAGTCAGCGATACCCTTAAACTGCCATGTTGAAGGCAATGAGGTTACCAGAGTGGTTGTTGTTATTGCGGAGCCGCTCATATGCCATATAGCGACATTGCCTGTAGTGATATCCTGCCACAGGATGTCTTGTTTGGCGCCGGTTCCGATGAAGTCGCCTGTTCCAAGCAGACTCCAGTTAGAGGGCAGCGATATAGGTGCACCACTTAAGGTTACGGCTGAAGCGGTTACTGACATACCGTCAGAGGCGGGTGACCACATTGCCAACTGGCCGGTGGTTGTGTTCTGCCAGAGGATCTCTGCCCTTTTACTATTGTCAAAGTCGGAAATAGCCCTTACAACCCATCCGGTTGGGACATATCCATATGAGGTGGCCTTTGTGTACGTACCGTTGCCCATAAACCATACTGCTACCATGTTTGTCGAAGTGCTTATCCACAGTAGGTCGCTCAGTCCGTCGCCGTTGAAGTCGCCCTTGTAGACGATCCCATAGCTAACCGGAACGAATGAGAATGTTGCGACGACGGAATGGTTTGACGCGATATTTGTTATTGTGTACGTCGTACCACCTGTCACCTGGCTGGTTACATTGGTTCCGTTATCGGTTAGTGTTACCAACTTCTGTCCTGATCCTGGGGTGATAGTACATACAACTGTGCTTCCTGATGTTGGGTTGGTAGGTGTGCAGGAGAGAGTGCCAGTACCAACAACAGAGGTTACCACGCCGTAGCTTGACAGGAACAGCACGCTAACGGTGTGATTTGCTGCTACAGCGCTAATCGTGTATGTCCACGTTACGTTATCTGACGTTATTATGTTAGAGGTTGAAACGGCTGTACCGTTATCTATCAGACTCAGTATGCCATAGCCTGCAGTTGGCTTTATGCTACAAACAGAGCTCTGTCCGCTAAGCACTGTTGATGGTGTGCAGGTAATAGTGCCGCCTGCTCCTCCGGTTACGCTTGCGGTTATTGTGTAGGACGCTCCGAAGGTTGCTGTTACTGTACGATTTGCCGTTATAGCGGTGGTTGTGTAGGTGTATTTTGTACCATCCCACGTTGCCGTAGCAGTCGCAGTAACATCCGTCCCGCCATCGCTAAGTGACTGTAGCGCATAGCCTGAACTTGGAGTTATCGTACATGTAGACTTTGATCCGCTTGCAACAGGGCTTGTACACGAATTCGTACCGCCAGTACCTGTTACCACACCCGATACGGTGTAGGAAGCTGCAAATGTGACAATAACGGTGTGAGGTTCCTTAACGTTTGTAATCGTGTATGAGGTTCCGCCAGTTACGGAACTCGTCTTATCCACTGAATTATCAGTTAGAGTTGACAAGGCATATCCTGAAGACGGTACCACCGTACAAACGGTGCTGAGTCCACTTGCAACGGAGGTTGGGCTGCATGATATAGTACCACCCGTTCCTGACACGCTTGCCGTAATTGGGTAGGCAGAGGCAGCCGTTATATAAAGCGTGTGGTTTGCCATTAAATTAGTCATCGTGTAAGTGGTACCACCGGATAGAGAACTCAACTTGTCAAGGCCATTATCATTAAATATGCTAACAGCATATCCTGAAGAAGGCGTTACCTGACAGACCTGAGTACTCAAGGCGGCAAACCCTGTCCCAGAAGAACTACCACAACCTGCAGAATAAGTCAAGTGACTATCTGTATTTGAGAGGGTGATCGTAAACGTCCTGAGGCCAAACGTTGTGTTTACAACATGTGACGCACCGACATTGCTGATTGTGTACGTCTGCGAAGATGTTGCATCACCAGATGCGGTGGCAGTATCTCCATTATCCGTCGTCGTGCCAGCCTGATAACCAGTTGTAGGGGTTATAGTACATGTAGAACTGGTTGTGCTACCGCTAACAGTCGATGGCGAACATGCAACTGAACCATATGCCGTGTTATTTGATGTACCTGTTATGTTGAACTGTCCACCACGTACCATCAAGTATCTCGCCGTCGTTGAATTATCGGACACTGCTGTAGTTACAGCACCGTTAACACCACTCGTCAAGTCCACGATATACCTTGAGGTCGTGTCTATATCGCTAGCAGTAGCTGTCCAATATTTGGTTGCGACCGCAACAGCGCTATCAAATCCTGCTGTCCTTAGCCATGCGTCTTGAGCGACCGCTCCGAAGTTCAAGAGGCTGACAAGCTCATTGACGTTAGGCATTCTCCAGTCCGTATAACCGCTATACCCGCTACCGGTATTGATAGCATATATGGCGTTCATCGCGGCATGCCAATAACCAGATAAGCCTCCAGTGGTATTAGTTGCTGACCACACAAGACCTGTATAGCTATCAGTTATAGCCTTCTTTCCATCTGAAGCAGTTACTGCGGAGAACCTCGATGCACTGAACGGCAAACCTCCAGGGGCCGCCACACCTTGTTGCTTCTCTCCATCCTGCCCAGTGGTTGAACACGTAATAACTGAACCAGCTGTGTTGTAGCAAACAGTCTGACCCGTCAGAGGTAAAACGGTTGTCGTACCACTTACCGGTACCAGAAGGGCGGTACCTGTTTTCACGGTCGATACATTCTTATTGGATGTCATGTCAACGGTCCATGCGTTTGGATAAGTTGTCGCATTTGTATTGTTGTCACTCGTTGATGACCAGAATGCACTGGCCGCAAAACCAGTAAAGGGTGTGTTTAATGTATTTCCAGTACCTGGCGTACCACCTTGTCTTAACCACAGATCATTTGTCTGGCTCCCACTATTTGTACCTACAGTTGTCCAGCTATCGGTGGCACTTGTACTCTCACCATGCCCCCTGTTCATAAGTGACATCAACTCAATTATATTGGGGAGTCTCCAGGTCGAAATACCAAGATACCCGCTGCTGGTGTAAGAGTTTAGGCAGCCGATATACAACAGGGCATTACTCCACGTTATACCTGTTCCAGTACCAGGCGTGTTAATTCCACAAGTTGAGGGCAGGGCTGTTGGATCCGCCGGCCAAACCAACCCCGTGGTATTATCAACTATCGTGCCTGATGTTGTTCCACTGGTAACAAGGGAAAACCTTGACTTGTTCCAGAACAGACCAGTTCTATAATACCCATCTTCATCATTTGTCTCAGTTCCGGGGCTACTAAATGTACCTTTACACGGTTGAACATTACCGGCATAGGTACCACTAGGTATGAAACACAACTTCTGACCTGTCTGCAATGGTATCGCCGTACCTGCCAGCGCTAGCGCAGGTAAAATCAACAACACCATTAACGTAGCAAGCAAATAGCTTACTTTTCTCATTTGATTCCTCCTTATTTCTTTAATTCATCCTTGCACAACAATTGTGCAGGGCGTTAACACCACTATACTCACTCAAAAAAAGCTCGTAATCCTCTTTCCAAAGATATTACCGCTCTCAATACATCCATACTAAATCTAACCATCACTCTTAACTACTATCCATCTCTTACCTCCATTCATATTTTGCATTTAACCTAAATGACTCTAGCTAATATTCAGACATAGCCCCAATTTTCTGCAAGCATTCTGTCAATAGAATACTAACATCACCTCCTCATATGCAAATCCCTCATCGCAGAACAGATAAACATACAATACGGCATAGCAAACCGCTACTCCGGCAGCTAATACAGCTGCTCCAAATCTACTGCCCTTATCACAATCCAAAATATCCATTCGTATAATTAAGTATAAAGACTACAAGACCCAAAAGTCAACAAGAAATTTATACAAATAAATTTCATCTAACATTCCTAACCTATATACAACCAATAGGCAACAGTATAACCTAATGTTTACATCTATGTCAAGAGAACAGGGCAATCTGATGTATAAATTTTTCATGGGCACGAGTACATAATTGATCAACCGCTCCCTATGGTCGCTACAGGGGGGGCAAGGGCCAGGAGCGTCCTGGAGCGGTAAAGAACCAGGAGCGTCCTGGAGCGGTAAAG
>JADFXD010000003.1 GCA_015233725.1 Nitrospirota bacterium
TTTCTGTGATAAGTACCTGCCCTACCAGAAGAGAAGAAAGAAAGGGGCGGCTCCACAGGATTTTTGACAGCAAGAAATCCCCCCTTCTTCTTTCTTGTCTTAGTTTTCTATGAAGACCTGATCGTGTATGGCTTGTAGCAGTGCAGCGAATGTGCTGTTATCGGTTGCCGTGATTGCCACGGCGTTGTACCTTATCAGGAGGTTTTCGACCACGTCGGGGGCGACCTTGTCGCACTTGTTAAAGACCAGCAACTGTGGCTTTTCTATGAGTTCAAGCTCGGTGAGGATATTTCGTACCGAGTCCATGTGCTGCTCAAATCGCGGGTTTGATATGTCAACGATGTGTAGAAGGACATCGGCGTCCTCAAGCTCCTCAAGCGTGGCCTTAAAGGCGGCCATCAGCTCCGGGGGCAGGTCGCGTATAAAGCCCACGGTGTCCGTGATGATGACGTCCCGTTCGCGCGGAAACCGCAGACGCCTGCTGGCGGTATCCAGGGTGGCAAACATCCTGTCCTCTACGAACGTTGCGCTCTTGGTCAGGCTGTTGAGCAGGGTTGACTTGCCGGCGTTGGTATATCCAATGATGGAGAGTATCGGCAGGGTCATCTTGAGGCGCCTTTGTTTTCTCTGAAGCCGTGCCATTGCGAGCTTGTCTAGTTGTCGTTGCAGGAGATTTATCCTGTCCCTGACCCTCCTGCGGTCGATTTCGAGCTTCATCTCCCCGGGCCCCCTGCCACCTACGCCGCCCATCAAACGTGACATGGCCGTGCCCTTGCCCGTCAGGTGCGGAAGCCTGTACTTGAGCTGTGCCAGCTCAACCTGCACCTTGCCATCACCACTGTGTGCACGTCTGGCAAATATGTCCAGTATCAACTGGGAACGGTCGATCACCTTTAGCTCGGTGATGTCAGTGACAGCCCTACGCTGGGACGGCGACAGGTCCTGGTCAAAGACCAACAACGTGGCGCCCTTGCCAAGGGCATCTATGACAAGCTCCTTGACCTTGCCTGTGCCTATAAGATACCGCGGATTTATCTCCTTTGCGCGCTGGATAACCTTGTCAAGCACCATCACGTCGCAGGAGGCGGCCAGCTCCTCAAGCTCGTTGAGGGACTCCTCCTGCTGATATCGCGGCGCCTGGGATACGCTTATGAGGATCGCCCTCTCCTGTGCCTCCCCCTTGGAAGAGGTACGTTGCCGTTGCATCTCCTCTTGCAAGGAGTCAATGAATGATCTGAAATCCAGCTCAAGGTTGTACATGCCTATGGGTTGGGAGACATCGTAGAGCTTATCGGCGTTGCGGGGCAGCAGATGTGCCCCATAGAATGTATCGGGCAACCCGTTACGCAGCCCAATGGCGCCTATGTAGTCAAATCGCAACAACGCCAGGTCAGTGAGGTCGTCCCCGGAAAGCGCCTCGTTCTTGAGGTGCGTATGGATAAACCTCAACCCCCTCAGGGTCTTCTTGCCCAGGGGGTAATCGGTCAGCTCGGGCAGGAATATCCCCGAGGCATCACCACAGATGACATGCGTGATGACCCCCTCCCGCGCTATGAGCACCCCTATCTGACGGTTAATCTCGTGGGATATCTCCGCTATAAAACGAGCAAGCTCCTGCGAAATGACCTCCCCAACGGCAACCTTCCTCCTGTATATCCTCTCAAGATCATACACGGTCTTCTTCTTAAGACCTGCTATGTTGCCATACACCGTAGCGATATCAATACCTCCTTTTTTGTTATTCCCCCCAAAGAAATAAAGAAAGAAAAAGAAAAAAAGAAGAAGGGGAACGGCTCCGCCCTCCCCTCAGACCCCTCCTGCAAGGGCACCAGTGCCCTTGACCCCATAATCCTCAATCCTATTTTATATGATAGCATGTTTCATAGATGTTTGACAAGGGCAGGTGGTGTGAGATTGTCAAATCAGATTCATCCCAAAAGTCCTCAAATCTATTAGCTTATCGTTACAGAGGAGGATATAAAATGATTATACTATCATAATTGGGCTTATTGACAAAGGGTTATTTTTTGTAGTACAATTGGGCAATAATGCATAAATGGCCGAGAGTAACATAATTATAGGCAAAGACAACTAAGGAGGTTTGAGTATGGGAATATCAACAATGGTTAACATTATGGTGGCGGTGTTGTTTGTTTTTTCATTAATAGGCAGCGGGTCTGTTTTTATTCAGACCAGAGATATGGCAAGTGATAGCAAGATAGTTACGGAGGTTGGTTTAATCAGGAGTAGGGCTATGAAGGTGTTTAGCCTCGAACTGCTTAAGCAACGAGCAAAGTCCGAGGTATTTATCGAAAAACTAAACTGCTCCTTCAGGCTGTGTCTTAATGGTGATAAAGCGGCAGGTATCTCCCCCTTAGATGACGAAGAATTTAAGGTAGCCATGAAGGAGTTAGAGGCTAAGTGGGGAAATATTAAGCAAAAAATTCAGCAGGCACGGCGAGACAGCAATCTTTATGAGTCCCTTAATAACGATTTTGATGCCTTCTATGAGTTGTCGAGGAAGTCGGTAAAGGTCATAGATAGGCATACGCAGGAAGGTGTGAGGGCGTTAAAGATGGTTCAGTTTATAGTGTTCTCGGTCAACATGATGTTAATGACAGGCATCTGGGTATTTGCAAGGAAAAAGATAGTCAACCCTCTGAGTATGCTCATTGGTGTTGTTGATACAATAGTGTCAAAAAACATAAGGGTAGATATTGATTATACCAGCAAGGACTCGGTGGGTCAACTGGTCAGGGACATGAACAAGATGATAAACTTCCTAAACGATGTGGTAAATGGCACGATGTCGTCTATAAACAACGTCGTCAACACAATGGATTCCGTAAAGAAGAAGTCATCTCAGTCCTGTTCGTTTGCCAGCAATCAGTACGATCAATCGGTTAATATATCGACTGCCGCTGAACATATGAATAAGACAATAGCGGATATATCCAAGAACGCCTCCGTTGCCTCCGAGACATCAACCAGGGTGTTGTTGATGGCCGAGGAGGGTAAGGCAATGACTGAAAAGGCCATAGAGACTGTCAACATGGTCTATACGTCCAACATGGACTTGGCCTCCATGATTAACAGGCTAAACGCGAGCGCTCAGGAGATCGGCCATATTGTCACGGTGATAAACGATATTGCCGACCAGACAAACCTCCTTGCCCTAAATGCTGCCATAGAGGCCGCAAGGGCTGGGGAGCAGGGCAGGGGGTTTGCCGTCGTTGCCGATGAGGTCAGAAAGCTGGCCGAGAGGACATTAAAGGCAACCACGGAGATATCTGAAAAGATACGCTCAGTACAATCGGAATCATCCCACACCTATGCCTCTATGGAGGGGTCGTCGGCCAAGGTTACTATGGCCTCGGATTTGATAAAAAACATGGGCAGGTCGCTGTTTACTATCGTGGATGGCGTCAACGAGTCAAAAGAGCAGATAACCTATATCGCATCGGCAGTTGAGCAACAGGCCATATCCTCTGAGGAGGTGGCAAAGAACATCGAAACCACCCGCAATGAGTCACAGGTGATGCAACAACTGGCCAACGACATAACCCATGAAGTAAACAGGATGATAGCAACCGCGGAGGAGTTGAGGGCATACACATCGGGATTTAAGACAAAAGGCGGTGATTTGCTCCTGCTGGAACTTGCCAAGACCGACCACCGGTTGTGGGTCAACAAGGTGTCTTACCACATATCAGGCGGTGACAGGTTGGATAGCACAAAGCTGGCTGACCATACAAAGTGTCGCCTTGGAAAGTGGTACTATTCAGACGGCAAGAAGTGCTGTGAGGCTATGGAGGCCTTCAGGGCAATCGAGGAGCCTCACAGAAAGCTACATGCCCTGGGAAAAGAGATCGTTATCACCTACGACAAAGGTGAGACACAAAAGGCACAACAGATGTTTCATGCCTTAGAAGAGATGTCCATTGTGATAATCAACAACCTGGAGGGAGTACGGCAAGATATAGGCGGTGATGTAAAACTCATTGGCAGATAAGTAAGAGAGCATAAACATTTATAACAATATCACCCCCTAAGAAAAGAAAAAAGAGAGGACGCCTGACCGCCCCTCCCTCAGAGCCACCCTGCAAGGGGCCCAGCCCCCTTGACCCCTCCCTGCTCGTTATAGTTACTTATGCTCTCCTGCTTAAGAAAAAAGAAAAGAAGGGGAGGTGTTGCCCCCTTTTCATATCTCTTCTTAAAAACTGCTGTTGAACAAGTATTTCTGGCAGTCTTCTGATTTTAGTGGTTTGCTCAGGAGGTAGCCTTGTACCTCATCGCAGCGTAACAGACGGAGGAAGTCGTATTGTTGGATCGTCTCCACGCCCTCGGCAATGACCCTTAGGTTGAGGCCGTGGGCCATTGCCGTAATGGCGGTGACGATGGCCACGTTGTCGTTGTCTATGGGGAGGTCGCGGATAAAAGATGTGTCTATCTTCAGCTTACTAATGGGCATGCACTTGATATAGCCAAGTGAAGAGTAACCGGTGCCGAAGTCGTCGATAGAGAGATAAAAGCCCATGTCACTTAATCTCCTGAGGTTGTTGAGCACCACACCGGAGTCGTTGATAAAGACATTCTCTGTGAGTTCGAGCTCCAGGCACTCGGCCGTTAGATTTGCCTCTTCCAGCACATGCGCCAGGGCATCGATGCGGTCGCTCTGCTTGATATATGAACCGGATATGTTGATCGCTATGCGTGGTGTAGATATGCCCTGTTTGCGCCACATTATTATCTGCTCACAGACAGTCTGTATCACCCAATCTGTTATTGGAATGACCAACCCCGTTTCCTCTGCGATTGATATGAACTTCATTGGCGGCAGTAGGCCAAGGTGAGGTTGATCCCAGCGTATAAGCGCCTCTAACCCTATTATCTTCTGCCTTTTTATATCCACCTGCGGTTGGTAATGCAGCAAGAACTCTTGATTCTTAAGCGCGTTACGCAGGTTCACCTCCATATCCAAACGCTCATGGGCAAGGGTGTTCATCTGTGACGTAAATAATCTAAAGGCATTGCCGGTGTCTCTCTTTGCCATATACATGGCCGTATCTGCATTACCCAGGAGCGTATCTATGTCCTGGCCGTCGTTGGGATATACGCTGATCCCGATACTGGCACCAACCGAACACTCATATCCCCTCAGATAGAAGGGGCTGCTTACTATCTCGATGACCTTCTGAGCAACCATCCTTACGTCAAGCTCATCCTTGATAGAGGTCAATATGATTGTAAACTCATCCCCGCCCATGCGCGCTACGGTATCAGACTTGCGCAGTATGGACTGCAGGCGTTGGGCAACCTCCTTGAGCAAGAGGTCGCCTACATCATGTCCCAGGGTGTCGTTGACGAGCTTGAAGCGATCGAGGTCGAGAAACATTATGGCTATGAGCCTTTTCTCACGCCTGGCCATCTCAATGGCCATGGCAAAGCGCATGTTAAACAGGACGCGGTTGGGCAGCGATGTAAGCGTGTCGTAGTGGGCCAGGGACTGTAGTAACTGCTCCATCTTCTTGCGCTGCGTGATGTCTCTGACTATGCCCAGTATCCAGCGGTAGTTTCTCATCAGGTACGAGGAGAGGGAGACCTCAATAGGGAACTCCGTGTTATCCTTCTTTATGCCCTGGAGCTGGAATATCTTCTTGGGGCTGTACTTGATATCAGGCCCCCGCTCAGAGTCGGTAATCTCATCTCCGGCAATTACCGTTAATAGCTCGTAGCTGCAGGATGACAGTGAAAAGATGACGTATATGCTGCGTCCAATGATATCGTCAACGTAATAGCCAAACATCTCCTCTGCGGCGGGGTTCCAGTATGATATGTTGAGTTCATGGTCTATCAGCACGATGGCATCCATTGCGCAGGACGTGATTGAACGGAACTTCTCCTCATTCTCCCTGAGCGACTCCTCCATCTGCCGTCGTAACATGAGCTCCTTCAATACCTTATTACTCATGACCTTGTGTTCCTTTAACAGGGTAATCAGGTCTGTTACGTCCTGGGTTACAAAGAGGGCATAGATGTCATCCTCCCCCTCCAGCTTCAAGGCAGTGACGGAGGTGTTCTGTAGACGCACGCTACCATTAGTGAGGGGGGTGTGTATGATACAGTTATGGAGATAAGCCGAAAACAGGGTTGGCGGCCACCCCTCAAAAATAGACCGTATCCTGTTGAAATACCGTGGGTCTTTGAGGTGGGGAAATCGCTCACAGATATTAATTCCCGTTATCTCCTCCTTTGAGATACCCGTCCATTGCTCCATACGCTTGTTCCAGAAGACAACGTTAAAGTCCTTGCTTATGATAAATATCCCCAATGGCATATTATCAAGTATCTCAAAGCTATGGATTTGCACTTTCTGTCGCTGCCCTTTACGGTGTCTCTCCATAGGTTTTGAACATATCGTTGATGTACTTGATTATCGTGTCAAAAGAGCCTGGCTGCAGGCATATAAGCATATCACCATTTATCAGATGCCCCTTTATCTCAAAGCAGGTCTTTGCCATTATGATGATGGCGTTTGGTTCAAGCCTGTTTTCCGAGATCAGTTGCGATGCTATAGCCTCGTGATAATCTGGCACCGCGTAATTTAGCCTGGCATTGAGTATGTTTACCATCGTACCGACGACCCCGTTAAGGACGATATTGCCAACCTCTATAAGAGCGCCGATCTTGATCAGGTCCATGACGCTATCGTCAGTGGTATCACCACCGAGGAGGTCTACGAGCCTGGAGGCTATGTTGGATTGGAATAAGATGTATGACATGCCCTCAAGTGCTCCACTAAAAGGAAACCACACAACGGAGACACCCTCTGGCCATAGTTGAGATGCCGTGTTGCCTAGTTCCTCCTTGAGAAAAACCCTGATATCCGGTATCTTAATGGTTATGTGCGTGTTAAACATCTCATTTAACAACCCGGCAGATTGCCCCATACCCATGTTGATTATCTCTCTGATCGAGTCGTAAACCTGTGGAGTCAGGATCATTATAAGTACCTACACACAGTTGAGGATTGTCTTGTTATCGTTTTATACATGACATATTATAACAGCATCTCTACATTATTGCCACCTCAAGCGGAATTGAATGAACATCTTCAGGGCTCTCTTTCTTGAGATAATTTAGTTTCTCAAAGCCAATTATTTCACCGTGTTCGTCTTTTTTTATAATCGTCCCCCCGCCAATCTCTTCATTAATACATGGTCTTGGCGTTGAGAACCAAACATCAAGGGTGTTTCCAACTCTATCGTAAGTTATTATTATTTTTTCCATATAGTTTCTCCTTTCTTATATAACAGTTGCCCCAGACAGAGGTTGACCGTTGATATGACCTACATACACATTCCCAGTTATGCTACCGTACCAATTACCGTTAGGCAAAGTCTGCCAATTATGGTAAACCTGGCCATCGGTTCCAACACCGAATATCTCTAACCTTGCCGTCCGCATTGACCCCCTACTCCAATATCGGTGTTTATTTTTCCACCCATCCGGTCCAACCGTACCAAAGACAATTTTATGGCTCTTTCTCAAAGTGAGTGGGTAAGAGAAACAAACTCCACTCTGTAGTATAAGGGATTAAGGGTAGAGCAAAACATTAAAAGGAATCACATTAGGAAGCACACGTAGGTGTAGAGCGTCTTCACCAGCATATAAGTCTACGCCTGAACTAATACTGAGGGGTCTGGAAACAGAACTATAAACGCTTGCTGTTATTGACAAGGTCTGGTTTCCTGGCGGAATATTACCTATACTATATGAACCATCACTTATAGTGGTTGTAGACTGACCTCCGCATGTAACAGTTGCCCCAGACAGAGGTGGACCGTTGATATAACCTATATACACATTCCCATGTATACTACCAGTAGAGCCACTGGATATTAGAGCATCTTTACCAGCATATAAGTTTGCACCTGCACTAATACTTAGTGGTCTGTTAACAGAACTATAACCGCTTGCTGTTATTGACAAGGTTTGGTTGCCTGCCGGAATATTAGCTATACTATATGAACCATCACTTACCGTGGTTGCAGACTGACCTCCGCATGTAACAGTTGCCCCAGACAGAGGTGGACCGTTGATATAACCTATATACACATTCCCGGTTATGCTACCAGTAGAGCCACTGGATGTTAGAGCATCTTTACCAACATATAAGTTTGCACCTGGAAACGCATTAATACTTAGTGGTCTGTTAACAGAGCTATAACCGCTTGCTGTGATTGACAAGGTTTGGTTGCTGCCTGCAAAAATATTATATAGACTATATGAACCATCACTTCCAGTGGTCGTAGACTGACCTCCGCATGTAACAGTTGCACCAGACAGAGGTGGACCGTTGATATAACCTATATACACATTCCCGGTTATGCTACAAGTAGAGTTACTGGCTGTTAGAGCATCTTTACCAGCATATAAGTTTGCACCTGCACTAATACTTAGGGGTCTGTTAACAGAGATATAACCGCTTGCTGTGATTGACAATGTCTGGTTTCCTGCCGGAATATTAGCTATACTATATGAACCATCACTTCCCGTGGTTGCAGACTGACCTCCGCATGTAACATTTGCCCCAGACAGAGGTGGACCGTTGATATAACCTACATACACATTCCCAGTTATGCTACCTACATAATGTGGAATGGTGGATTTCTTTATACTTATTTGTTTCGAGTCACATGCTTCATAAGGCCAGCCAAAAGCATTGCAGACATATACCACCGCATTGGGTAGATCGGCGTCATTTGAAACAGCCCAATCGTATGATTTTGTGGTAACAGGTAAGTTTTGTTTCACATAACCCCATGTTGACCCTGTTGTCCCTGGATCGAACAAAACAGTTAAATTATTACTTCCTGTCAAGCCAGATGAATTCCATTTAATAGTGTAAGTAGACCCACCTGTCAATACTTCACCATTTTGCGGGGAGATTATGCTTATACTCTTAATGCTTACGTTAAAAATCAAGGCGCCGCTCCATGTACCCCATCCTGCGGAATTCGCTGCTGATACTATCCACCAATATTGGCCATTTGCCAACGCCTCTGTGGTGTAACCATTTACCGCAGTTGTTGATGGGGTAAGGGAACATGTGCATCCACCGCTACATCCCAACTCCGAAGCAGCATATGCTTTATCAGCAATAATGTTGTTGTTTCCTGCATCGTATATCTGGAGCTTATAATATGTTGCACCTGGCACAGCGTTCCAAGTATAAGTCGGTTTTGTCGCTACGGTCATACCTGATGGTGAGACTAAAGTTGCTTGACCTGGTATTGTAATCCAAGTAGGGGTAATGCTTTTGCTTTTGAAAGAAGAGGTTATATCGTTAAAATTTACATTAACCAGATTGGGTATGCTGGTATTGCTTGTATATGACCTACCTCCGTAATTGATGTCCTGGTAGAGGGTTATTTCTTCACCTTGGAGTGATACTGATGAGAGCTGGTCATTCCACTCGCTACCTATCCATGAATAATTCATGTTGGCAGCTGGACAGAAAGCTTTGCCGCTATAGTTTATATCCCAAAACAAGCAGGCATACTTCGTAAATATATTGTATGTGCCATAGAGGTTGTTCTTTCTAAAAATGCATTGGTCAGTACCTAGCCCCCAACCCATATTGAGGCAATATGTATCACTATAAGCGTTGTTATAGGCATTATAACTATACGCAACTACAGCATGATTGGTAACGCCTCCTCCTTGAGTGGCGATGCCGTTTGAGTCTACATATATGTTGACAATAGGTGGGGCCTGAATATCAATATCGGTCATAACATCTGCCCATTCAGAGTCGTTACCATTCGTGTTACTTGTCATAGCAAGACCGTAACCTCTTGAGTTGACATACTTCGCTATATTGATCATGTTATCACCAGTATATGTGTCAGCCCCAATATTACCGTTAATATCTTTTTCACAGTCTGTACCTAAAATACCTCTGATGTCATTTATCATGTTACGTATGCATGTTGATGTAACATCAGTTGTGTTACAAGAGGAGCATGACGTGGTATCGATCAAGTTTGGAAAGTCGTTTTTAAACCAGTATTCCAGGACAATTGCTACAGCAACAGGAACACAACCGGAAACACAACGTCCATTAATAGTGCCACCTTTTGTCCATGTAAAGTCTTCCTGCCAGAAATTACTTAACATGGTTCGATCTATATTCCATGAAGAATCCTTTTTGTGGGGGGGGTGTGTGACAATGCCTTCGCCATTTTCTTCTAATGGTGGCATTGATTTGATCATACCTTTTATTGCGCCTGAGCGAGTCTCACGGAAAAAATCTGTAGAGTAGTTCTGTTCTATTAGAGCACTACGGAAGTCTTCCTGTTGCTGATCTTCCTTGGACTTTATCTCAAATGTAGCAGACTTTACCGATAGGCCTTTTCCAAAGCTCAAAGCTGATGGTAGTGGCATTGAGGCAAAGATATACCAACCATTCTCCTGTCGTACATTAGCAAGCATATCAGACTGACCGTTAAATTTAAAACCAAGGGCATAGAATATAGACGATAACATAAAATGTGTGTTAGCTACAGTTAGCCCAGCTTTTTCTATCTCTCCCTTCACAACGGAGTTATAAAAGGCATTAAGTGAACTACTAATAGAAGTTCCCGATGGGAAAAAAGATTGTATTACACCTGAATTCTTGTTGGCGTAAACCATCACATAACCAGCATCAGCACCCTTCGCAGATTTAAAAGATACTTCATAGGCTATCACCTCATCATTAGAGTTGTAAAACGGTTGCACGGTTAAGATTGAGGCACCATTCCAATCTTCGTAGCCTGCTTTCGATCCTTTGGACTTAACAAATCCATCGGCTATTTTCACTGCATCATCTGAACTGATCAACGCCGATGTCGTTGCACTATATACGCTCTGCGGTATCAGCAACAGTAGCAACACAAGGACTGCGAATATTTGTACTATGTGGGACTGTAGATACTTCATCTTTAGGTTATCGTTTCCTTTAAACATACATTCTCCGAGAAATCTATTATATTCTAAATCACCAGTAAAACCGGCCTGAGTATCCTGATTATCTTATTGCTCAAAACGGCTAAAATCAAGGCAATATACATCCGCTGCCTTAAAGCTTGCACAGGAAGGGCTCAAGGGGACTGCTCCCCTTGCAGGGGGGTCTAGGGGGGGCGGAGCCGCCCACTATTTTCTTCTTTTTTTTATATTCATAGTTTGGCGATTTCGGATGCGATCTTAGCGGCGTCTGCATCGATCGTTGACTCATTACTGATGACGATGGTCTTTACGTTAAATAGCGCCTTTAGATCGGAGATAAAGCCATCTGGTACCTCAGATGCCGTATTGAGGGCAAAGACCACCGTGTCGTACTTAAACTGGGCGTATAGCTCAGGCAACACATCGTAGCTCCCCAGGAAGGTCGCAATCCCCCTGGCCTCAAGAAATTCCCTTGCCGCCTGTTGCTGTACCAGGAACCTGACCCCAACGCCAAAGCGCTCAATCAGCGCCCTTGCCACCGCCAGCACCCTTAACAACACGTCATAGCCCTCCATTTGTGGCACCGTCACGTAGTAGATGACCTTGACGGAGGCATCGTTGTATGCCTTTTGATACACCGAGGCATTGATCTCCCGCAAGTGGGGTTGTGTGCTTATGAGCTCAATGACGCCTTTGAGGGTGAAGTCCTTACCCGCATCCGTTAAGACATCGTAGAGACGGTTCATGAATTCGAGGTCGGAGGGGGTATCCACCGATATCCTGTGTCTTACGCGGTAGAACACCTCTTCATCTCTGAAGCTAAGACGTTTTACGTGAGCAAACCTTTCGGGATAGACGCCTTGAACGTAGACGGGGAAGTGGTGCTCTCTGAGGTGAGGCGTATCCGATAGTTTATCGGCAAGGGCCCACATCCACCGCCTTGCAACCAGGATGCCCTCATGTATTGGATACACACCGTTGATCGGTTCAAAGACGACGTAGCCGGCATCCTCGACATCCCTGAGGGCGCCAACTAGCAGGTCTATGGTCAGTGGATTGAGCAGCGGACAATCGCCACTTGCAAGGACACAGATATCGGCCTCATAGAGCGCTGCGGCTGCCGTAAGCCTGCCCACCACGTCATTTACATCCCCGTCGTAGATAAATAGCTCAAGGGCGTGTTCCTGGGCAAACCCTCTCAATTCCTCGCTCTCTGCCTCGCCTGGTGCGCATATGACGACCTGGTCAACCAAACCGCATTCCCTCAACCTGTGGGACACCCACGTAAGGAGCATCTTGCCCCCGATTTGCCTAAGATGTTTCCGGGGCAGCCGGGTCGACGTCAGTCTTACAGGCACAAATGCCACTGTCCTGCCCTTGACGCTCACGCCGCTACCCCTGCTGCCATTACCGCATAGACCCTCTCTATGACATCCCCCACCTGTGACTCAGACAGCGACGGGTAGATCGGTAGGCTTATCTCCCGCTGGTAGAAGTCCTCTGCTATGGGACACAGACCCCTATCGTAGCCCATTGCCCTATAGAAGGGGTGTTGATAGACCGGCACATAGTGTACGGCGACGCCAACACCGGCATCCCTTAATCCGTCGATCACTTGCGCCTTTTTTTCCTTATACCCGTCCTTGAGCCTTATAAAATAGAGGTGCCAGGCGCTTTGTGCGTAGTCTCTCTCCGGTGGGGTATAGAAATATGGATTATTGTGAAATGCCTCGCTATAGGTCTCTGCAATATGTCGTCTCTTCTGAATAAACCCCTCGAGCTTACCCAACTGAGACCGGCCTAGTGCTGCCTGAAAGTCCGTCATGATGTAGTTGTATCCCAGATGGTGCATCTCATACAGCCAGGGTTCGTTGTCTTTTGGCATGTCTCTGTTGATCCCGTGCTGCCTAAACGACCTGAGTCTGTCATACAATGCCCTGTCGTTAGTCAACACTGCCCCCCCCTCCCCTGTTGTTATCGCCTTTACGGGGTGGAAGCTCAACACCGACATGTGCGCGTGCAGACAGCAGCCAACGCTCCTGTATGCGTTGACGCTATTGAGGGGCGTGTCGTTTGATCGGATTCGTTCTTTTCCGCTGCAGGTCGCACCTGCCTCCTTACAGTGGCGGGGTTTGTACCTGGCGCCAAGGGCATGGCAGGCATCCTCAACGACAGTGAGACCGTGTCTCTGAGCCAACTCAAACACCCCCTCATTGTCTACCGGATGGCCGGCAAAGGCAACGGGCACGATCAGCCTTGTCTTATCGGTGATCAGGGGAGCAATCCCTGATAAGTCAATGTTGCCGGTATCGGGTTCAATGTCCGCAAAGACCGGTCTTGCCCCCAGATACAGTCCGGCATTGGCCGTTGCCACAAATGTTGTAGGGCTCGTGATAAACTCATCCCCCACTTCCACTCCGGCGGCAAAATATGCACCGTGCAAGGCGGAAGTCCCGGAGTTAAACACCACCGCATAAGAGGCGCCTACACTGGCAGCAAGGCCCTCTTCAAATGCCTCGGAGACCCTCCCCCTGGTGATAAAGTCCGAGCGTAAGACCTTCACTACCTCAGCGATGTCACCTTCATCGATAGTCTGCCTTCCATAGGTAATGCGATCTAAGGACATAGCTTGCTCATCACCGTAAAGAAAGAAAAGAAAGAAGAGGGGCGGCCAGGCGGCCTCCCTTTTTTCTCTCTTTTTATGGTTGAACTATTTTCTCTGCGCAACGCGAGTTATTAGAACTGCTTTAGGCACTCTGCCATCTGTTCAACGGTCAACCACCAATCGTTTTTGTCGCTGCGGTATACATAGTTGTCAGGTAGTCTCCTGCAGTGCTTGTACCTGCTGACATCTTTTACGTCGAGGTGCAACTCCGACATCACTATATAGAGGACCTTGCCATTGTGCTCATACTCGATGGTTGTACCCGCCTCATCGCTTGAGATGAGGGTCTCATGGATCTTCTCCCCGGGACGGCAGCCGACAACCTTTATCTTGCAGTTGGGAGATATGGCATCGACGAGGTCTGTTATCTTCATGCTTGGTATCTTAGGGACAAAGACCTCTCCGCCGACAGAGCCAACCAACGCCGTGTTGACCAACTCTACGGACTCCTCGATGGTTATCCAGAATCTGGTCATACGCAGGTCCGTAACGGGCAGCTCAGTTGCCCCATCTCTGATGAGCTTTAAGAACAGGGGGATGACACTGCCCCTGCTGGCTACAACGTTACCGTATCTGACAACCGCAAACCTGGTATCCTTTGCACCCACGTAGGCGCTTGCCGAGACAAATATCTTCTCCATCGCCAACTTTGTGGCGCCATAGAGGTTTACCGGGCTTACGGCCTTATCGGTGGATAAGGCGATGACCTTCCTGACACCATTGTCTATAGCCGCCTCGACGATGTTCTGGGCGCCGATGATGTTGGTCTTGACCACCTCGAATGGGTTATACTCGGCAGCCAGCACGTGCTTGAGAGCGGCTGCGTGGATCACGTAATCCACCCCGTTAAAGGCCCTGTACAACCTCTCCCTGTCTCTGATATCACCTATGAAGTATCGTATTGGATACTTATGCCGGGGATAGACAAAGGACATCTCGTGCTGTTTATGTTCATCTCTGCTAAAGATGATGAGTTTTTTTACATTAAAGTTCTCAAATACGTATTGGGTATACCTCTTGCCAAAGAACCCTGTCCCTCCGGTAATGAGAATAGTCTTGTTGTTTAACATGATTTAATCTCTAATACCTTCCTACACACCTGAATGTCCCCGTTGGGGTAATAGACAGATCAACCATGTTGAACTTGACCTCGCTCTCTCTAACAACGTTCAGGCCATCCCTTTTTGCCTCAAGTGCCTCTCTCTTGTTTGGACAGATGGCTATGTTATCGACGCGTTCTTTTTCGGTGTAGTAGGCAACGTAATCGCGGTTTACAATCCCGATTGGCTCTGAGGCGCGGGCTTTATGTATGGAGCGCTTGCTCTGGATGTTAAACACCTCAAGGATATATGTATCATAATCCTTGAGTCTAACGAACAGATGGTCCCTTGATATTCCATAAAAACTACCCGCGTCCCTGAGTACGAGGTGGGGGATAACGGGGTTTAGGTTGTTATATATCCTGATTATTTCAGAGTTTTCACCGCCGCCTGGTTCAACGTAAACAGTGTACCTGCTAAACAGGTAACACCTCTCATCCGCCTTCCCTTGACACGGCCTTGGCTCCTCGGAAGAGTTGACGACTGCCCTGGCATCGGGATACCGTGCGTTTTCAACCACACTAGCAACCCCGTGCTCCCTCACCGGTGGAAGGGGAAGCTCAAGAGGCAACGGCGGCACAGATGGAGTATCCACGGCTGTTGTAAGGGTAAAGTCAAACTCCACGCGTCCTTGTCTGATTATATGGCCTCTGAGGGTGTTACCTTCACAATCATCGGCATCTGCCTCCCACCTCTCATTGTCAATGGGGTTTGTAATCTTCACCCAGTTCTTTCCATAGTCGCCAAAGAGGTTTAACTCCTGAGCTGAGTTGTTGGAGTACTGGATGATAAGCCTTCCGCTACTGCGTGGGGTGTCGGTAAACATAAGCCACCCGGAGTTGCGTTCCTCGCCTCTTTTATATACCGTCCAGGGCACCTTGACGTTCTTTTTTATAGCAACCAGGCACTGTGCCCACAACTGGTCAACAGACACAAAACACACCATAACCAACAACGTAAATATGGCAACCGTAACCCTCTGACATACCCTAAAGTCCATTGAAACCTCCTTATTTAACCTTATATTAATTTCAGGCATTAATTGAACCTGTTACATTTTACAATTTTCTGCCTGATTTAATCTATAGGCCCAATTGCATCATATAGAATCTATATGAAATTTATAGCGCGTTTCGATCCGATTCGTATAAGGCAGTAGCGAACGATGGGAGATAAAGGAGAGGGAAAGAAGGTAGGGCTTTATATTCCTTTTATTTCTTTTGTCAACTTAGCTATGGGTAGGTGTTTTATGTTATAATATACCATTATATAAAGTTATACAGGAGGTTGTTCAATGGCTAAGAGGATTATGATCATCGATGATTCGGCCACTCTGAGGGAGGTTGTAAAGGCCACACTGCTTAAGGCCGGCTATGAGGTGCTGGAGGCGGTAGATGGTAAGGACGCGTTGAAAAAGATTGCCGGGCAGAAGATCAACCTGATCGTATGTGACGTAAATATGCCCAATATGGATGGCATAACCTTTCTCAAAGAAATAAAGCAGCAGACAGCTCACAAGTTTGTCCCGATCATCATGCTGACGACCGAGTCTCAGGAGACAAAGAAGCAGGAGGGTAAGGCCGCCGGAGCCAAGGCATGGGTCGTAAAACCATTTAAACCTGAAACAATGCTGGCAGCCGTTGAAAAACTTATACTGCCATAAAAAAAAGATGTTGTATTATGAGTATTTGCCTCAATGTAAGTCACAAACCTGCGCAAGATGGCGCGTCAAGGGCACTGGTGTCCCCTTGTGGGTGGGTCTGAGGGAGGGCAAAGCCCTCCCATCTCTCCCCCCTTCTTAAATGCACTAACCGGGAGGATTTTATGCTGGTGAACATGGATAAAGATAAGACAACGCACAGGCTTACAGTGGATGGCGAGATGACAATAGTCAACGCCATTGAAATAAAAAAGACCTTTGCCGATGCCCTGGAGGGTTGCTTGGAGCTGGAGGTAGACCTCTCCAAGGTAAGCGAGTTTGATACCGCGGGCTTTCAACTGCTGTTGATGCTCAAGCTGGCGGCTCAGAAGCAAAACAAGGGATTTCGCGTGATCGCCCACAGCCCCTCTACTACACAGGTGCTGAATATATATAATATGAAGGGAGAGTTTTGATATGGAGCTAGAATCCGTAAGAAATACGTTTCTGATTGAGGCCAACGAGCTCCTGGTGGAGATGGAAAAAGCCCTCCTCGAGCTGGAGGGAAGCGATGACAAGGCAGAGCTTATAAATGTCATGTTTCGCGGCGCTCACACCATTAAAGGCTCTGCCGGCCTTATTGGTCTGGACAGGGTCGTGCACTTTACACACAAGGTCGAGAGTGTGCTGGAGCGCCTCAGGCAGAATGAACTGAAGATATCAGAGGGGTTGATCGGGGTCATGCTTAACTGCAAGGACCACATAGCTGAACTGGTGCAGTTGAGCTGTGCCTCCGAGGAGGAGCTTCCAGCTGCGATAATAACAGCGGGCGATCTGCTCCACGATGCCTTGGCCCCCTATCTTGCTATAACCCCACCTCCCGCCCCAAAATCCGCCAATGCTACAACCGGTGCCCCCGCGCTGGACTGCGGTATCGGCCCTTATAATGCCGATGCCTCTGTGGGCAGTAGTAGCTGGCACATATCGCTGAGGTTTGGACGCGATGTCCTGCGTGATGGCATGGACCCGCTGTCGTTTATAAACTACCTAAAACGTTATGGCGAAATAGAGTATCTAACCACGCTGTATGCCTGTCTGCCCGATATTGAGGACATGAATCCCGAGAGCTGTTACCTCGGCTTTGAGATAACCTTTCGCTCCGATTTTACCAAGCAGGAGATCGAGGATGTCTTTGAATTTCTCAGGGAGTCCTGTGTGATCAGGATTATACCGCCCCACAGCGCCGCCCCGACGTACATGTCGCTTATTGACGAGCTGACTGAGGATAGCTGGCGCCTGGGTGAAATCCTGGTCAAGAGCGGGGCCATAACCCAGAGAGAACTTGATGAGGCGCTTAGAAAACAACAGGGCGAACCCGAAAGAGAAAAACCCTGCATTGGCGATATCCTGGTCAAGGAGGGCGTAGTACACCGCGAGGTCGTAGAGGCAGCCGTCGATAAACAGGCCAAACTCAGAAAGCCCGCCTCGGAGGAGGGTAAGACCATCCGCGTCGATGCCGTCAAGCTCGACCACCTCATCAACCTCGTCGGAGAGCTGGTCATCTCCTCCGGGGGGATCAGGCAGCACGCAAATATGGTCAAGGACAGCGCCCTGTCAAAGTCTTCCATGCTGATGAGCAGACTCGTCAACGATATCCGCGAAATAGCCATGAAGATGAGAATGGTGCCCATAGCCGCAACGTTTAATCGCTTCCAGAGGCTGGTACACGACTCAAGCAGAGAGATGGGAAAAAACATCGAGCTTGTCATCGAGGGCGGCGAGACCGAACTTGACAGGACCATGATAGAGAAGCTCACAGACCCGCTAACCCACATCGTGCGCAACTCCGTAGACCACGGGATCGAACCCCCGCAAGAACGCCTGGCCGCCGGAAAGCCGGCCAAAGGTACAATCACACTCGACGCCTATCACGACTCGGGCAGCATCATAATCGCCATCTCGGATGACGGCAGGGGGCTTAACGCAGAAAAGATATGGCAAAAGGCCATCAAGGTGGGTATGGTTGACCCCGACAAGCGTCCCCCGGATAAAGACCTCTACAAACTGATCTTTGAACCCGGCTTCTCCACTGCCGAGGCGGTGACCAATCTCTCCGGTCGCGGCGTGGGCATGGACGTGGTAAGACGAAACATCGAGGTCATGCGCGGCTTTGTCCAGATAGACACCGTCCAGGGACAATCAACGACCATGCTGATCCACCTGCCACTGACGCTGTCCATAATCGATGGCTTTATGGTGGGCATCAGGGGCGCATTTTATATAATCCCATTAGATATGGTCGTAAAGTGCTTTATCCTTACCGAGGAAAGGCGGATGATGATAGAGTCGCGCGGATACTTTGACTTCCGGGGCAAGGTGATCCCCTACATAGACCTGGCCGGCGTCTTTAACACCAACGGGGGGGCACGACACAGCGATAACATCGTGGTGGTCCAGTATGCCGGTCAGAGCGTGGCCTTCGCCGTGGACAGGCTCTTTGGCGACGTGCAGGTGGTAATCAAGACCCTGGGTAAGGTCTACAAAGAGGTAGAAGGCATAGCAGGGGCCACCATCCTGGGCGATGGCACGGTAGCGATGATCCTGGACGTGCCGGGTATCATAAAGACCGTCAAAAATAGCACGATAAATGTGTAACAATAGTATAAGCATTCACCGTGAAAAAGATATAAGATGGGGTCAAGGGCACTGGTTCCCTTCCAGGGGGCCAGGGGGCGGAGCCCCCTTTCTTCTCCCTTAACGAATTGTTATAACAAAGGAGGAATATATGAGCTGGTTCTACAACATGAGGATTGCGAAGAAACTTGTATCAACGTTTATCTTGCTCGCCTTGATAGCGGGTGGGATTGGCTATATAGGCATCACAAACATCAACAAGATTACGGCTGCCGATACAACGCTATACGAAAATATGACCGTTCCCCTTGCATCTCTGGCATCCATTACAGGCGACTTCCAGAGATTGAGAGTCAATGTCAAACAATACCTCGATGCTGAAAAGGAGGACGAACGAAAATCCGTCATTGAGAGGGCCAAACTACGAAAGGACGAAATAGAGAAAAACGCCCAACTGTACTCAAAGACGATCTTACATGAAGAAGGCAAGGTCCTTTTTAAGGAATTCACGGATGCCCATAAGACATTCCTTGGAGAGTTGGATAAGTTATTCGAGCTTGTTCATGCGGGGAAGGTGGCTGAGGCAAAGGCCCTCGAAGAAGGAGATATGTTAAAGCTGGAAAGGACTGAAACGCAGGCAATCAACAAACTGATTGACTACAAGACCAGGATAGCAAAAGATACCGCTGAGGCCAATACGGCATTAGCGAACTCCTCGACCAAGATGATTATCATTATCACCATTATCGGTATGATAGCGGCGATAGCCATCGGTCTGTTGGTCTCCAATACCATCAGCCGCCCCGTCAACGCGATGGTTATAGCTGCAGATAAGATAGCCAGCGGCGACCTCAACGTCAAGATAGAACATGACACAAGGGATGAGATCGGGATGCTTGCACAATCCTTCAAGGGCGTCATCGGTAACGTAAACGCCCTCACAAGAGACGCCAACATGCTGGTTCAATCGGCCTTGGATGGCAAACTCACCACGCGTGCGGATGCCTCCAAACACGAGGGGGACTATCGCAAGATCATCGATGGCATCAACAACACACTCAACGCCGTGGTTGGGCCGCTCAATAAGGCAGCCAACTATATCGACAGGCTCAGTAAGGGTGACACCCCCGAGCGGATCACGGAGGAGTACAAGGGGGATTTTAATGACATCAAGGGCAACCTCAATGCCCTGATCGACGCCACCAACGCAATAACCAACATAGCAAAGACGATCGCAAGGGGCGACCTGACGGTGGAGATAAGGGAACGCTCCGACAAGGATGAACTCATGAGGTCGCTTGCCACGATGGTGGATAAGCTGGTAGATGTGCTCTATGAGATAAAGCTGTCCTCTGGCGGCGTGGCCGATGGCAGTAGTAACCTCAGTGCGGCCTCCGAGGAGCTATCCCAGGGGGCCACGGAGCAGGCCGCGGCGGCAGAGGAGGCATCCTCCTCGATGGAGGAGATGGCCTCAAACATCAGACAAAGCGCCGACAACGCCCAGCAGACCGAAAAGATAGCAAAGCAGGTGGCAGAGGACGCCATACAGAGTGGTAGGGCCGTCTCCGAGACCCTGACTGCCATGAAAGAGATAGCCGGCAAGATCACCATTATCGAGGAGATAGCCCGGCAGACAAACCTCCTTGCCTTAAACGCGGCCATTGAGGCGGCACGGGCTGGGGAGCATGGCAAGGGCTTTGCCGTTGTCGCCTCCGAGGTCAGGCAACTGGCCGAGCGTAGTCAGACCGCGGCGGGGGAGATCACCAAGCTGGCCACCACAAGCGTGGAGGTCGCCGACAAGGCAGGCGGGATGTTGGCCAAGATCGTCCCCGATATCAAAAAGACCGCAGAGCTTGTCCAGGAGATAAGCGCGTCCAGCGTTGAACAAAACGCAGGGGCAGAACAGGTAAACAAGGCCATACAGCAACTGGACCAGGTGATACAGCAAAACGCCTCGGCCTCCGAGGAGATGTCCTCCACCGCCGTCGAACTATCCAATCAGGCAGAGCAACTGCAAAGGGTCATATCGTTCTTCAAGATGCCCGATGACATAAGCGACAGGAAGGCATACGCATCCGCCAAACAACAGGGTAAATCGAATGTAAAAAAGAAGCCATTTGCCATAACCAGGGATGTCAAAAAGGGCAAGGAAAAGACAGGCGCCGCCGTCCATATACACGACTCCGACGACAGCGGCTTCGAAACCTTCTAAGGAAAAGGGAAAAGACAAGAAGGGGGCGGCGCTGCTTCTTTTGCGCTCCAGGACGCTCCTGGCGCCCCCTTTAGAACCCCCTGCAAGGGCACCATGCCCTTGAGCTCGATGGTTGGGGCGTTACACAGGGTAGGGAGATGATAGAGATGTGATTGCAAAGGCATTGAAAGACAAAGCTGTCCCTTTTCGGTTTCTTGAGCTAACACCGGAGACCTGGAAACAAGAGTTTGGAGACCATCTAACTGTTAATACGCCCATTGGTCAAGTGAAGATTGGGGAAAACCAATATAGCAAACTGTTAGCCAAAGATGGAGGACAGTTTTTTGCCTTGATAAAACCCACCCTAATGGAGCCATTGTATGTAGGTGAAAAAGAAAGCCCTAAAGAGGGTGCTGAAAGAAACACAAAATACATATTCATAAAGTCTTTTCTCGACAAGGATAAGCAAGTTAATTTCATGTCTGTAACTATCCAGAAAGAAGGACAAGAGATAGTTATAAGCTCACATAGAAAAACTCTTAGTGGTATTATATAATGAAATCAAGGGGAGTAAGGCACGTTTTGATGTGACATCCACGGCACTAGGTTTAGCCGACTCAAACCCGCCGACGCGCCCTACCATTACAGACGGGCCCCTCGATACTCTTATAGTACTACAACCCGACGAGATTGTCAAGGGGGAGAGGTAGATTAAGACTATGACAGAGGCATCATCACAAGTCACCCTCCTTTATGGGAGAGGGATGACAATATCACTACCACTTCAAAACTACCCAAAAAATAATTCCCTGCATCGTTCACGATTTTTTCACGCAGGCATGTTAAGATGTAAACATGGCAAGAGATCGAAAGACAAGTAATTATAGAAGGAGGAATATATCTACATGAGAAAGGTAATGTTATTGGCAGCGGCCATTGTCATGGTAATGACTGTTAATGGTGTGTATGCCGCTAAGGGATTTAAAAAACACGCCTCCAGACCCACGGCGGTAAGCCCAACGCCACAACCACCTAAGGAGGGAGACATCTCGGGTCGTGTTATGGAGGTGTCTTATGGTCAACCTCCGTATATAGTGATAGGAGAGACGCGATTCTCTGTCGATAAGGCAGTGTTTAAAACGATGAGCGGTAGCCCTATCTCTATCTCCAGCATAACGAAAGGCAAGAAGGTAAAGATCGTATATGACAAGTCCAGGGTTGTAACCAATGTGTTTTTATACCCGGATCAGCGATAAACAATTTAGATATAATTGGGAGGATAAAGAGATGATACGGGATTGTATATCTGGAAGGTTAAGGCGTACCATAGTGGCCAGGGCGTTATGGATCGGGATTTTGTTAATAATTGGTATTGTTTCTCCCGCTATAAGCGAGGCCACCAACTATAACTTGAATGTAAGCAATTCGCCATCAACAGGCGGTACTATAACTAGCTCGCCTACCGGCATTAACTGTGGGTCTACTTGCACCCATAGTTATTCTAGTGGTACTAACGTAACCCTAACCGAAACTCCGGCTGGTGTATGCGTTTTTTCAAACTGGACTAGTGGTAGCACAGTCCTTGGCACTTCACCCACAGTGTCCATTGCTATGAGTGCTGCCAAGACTGTCGTGGCCAATTACACATCGTGTACACCGTACACCTTGAATGTAAGCGACTCGCCATCGGCAGGCGGTAGTGTAACAAGTACGGATGGTCACATTAGCTGTGGAGCTACTTGCAGCTATGCTTCTTATTCGGGTACTGCCAGCGTAACCCTGACCGCAGTGCCGGCTACAGGATACACCTTTTCAGGTTGGACTGGTGTCCCTGGTGGGGCTTGTACAGGGACTTCAACCACATGTACCTTTAACATGACCAGTAGTAACCAGAACGTTATAGCCAATTTTACTGGAATCTTGTACGGCTTGACGGTAACTAACTCGCCATCGGCAGGCGGTAGTGTAACAAGTACGGATGGTCACATTAGCTGTGGAGCTACTTGCAGCTATGCTTCTTATTCGGGTACTGCCAGCGTAACCCTGACCGCAGCTCCGGCTGCAGGATACTCCTTTGCAGGTTGGAGTGGTGTCCCTGGTGGGGCTTGTTCAGGGACTTCAACCACATGTACCTTTAGCATAACCAATAGTAACCAGAATATCACAGCCAATTTTAATGCAATGTACACCTTGACGGTTAGCAACTCGCCATCGGCAGGCGGTACTGTAACAAGTTCGGATAGTCACATCAGCTGTGGAACTACTTGCAGCTATGCCTCTTATTCGGCCGCTGCCAGCGTAACCCTAACCGCAGCTGTGGCTACAGGATACACCTTTGCAAATTGGAGTGGTGTCCCTGGTGGGGCCTGTACAGGGACTTCAACCTCATGTACCTTTAGCATGGGCACTAGTAACCAGAATGTCACAGCCAATTATACTGCAGTAGCGCCCCCATACGCCTCCCCCTCCAACATAACGCAGTATTGCTCCAAGCCGCCATTTATTGCGGGCAGCGTTCCACCCAATATAATGATACTGCTCGATAACTCCGGCAGTATGATTCAAAATCCAGCTTACCCTGATGGCGGGGGGGCGTGTGCCTCAGGCGCTACCTGCTGGTGTCAATCCTCAACCAGTCCCTGCAACGACTTTAATCCAACTCTCCTGTACTTTGGCCTGTTTGACCCTACCTATTGGTACAGTTACTCTGGTGGCGGCACATCAGGGTCTAGTTCCACTGGTAGTTGTTGTGTTAATGACAAGTTCTCCCCAACTGTCACAAAGACCACACGCGCAAAGACCGCAACGGAGTGGGACGGCAACTTCCTAAACTGGCTGACGATGAGGAGGATCGATGTGGCAAAGGCCGTCCTCACCGGCGGCAAGGTCATGACTACCTCAATTTACTCTACCTTCACCGCTGAACCTGCCGGTTACGGTAGAGTTTTTACCGATGATGGTACTGCCAATATCTATAAGAGTATATGTTATCCTGCAAACTACGTTGGAAACTCCCCCACCGGAACCCCATCCTACACCAATACTGGCCACGATTGTACCCTCGCCCTTAGCGCTCCAACATTAGGTACCCTGACTACGTCAACTGGAGGCACTCTTAGCGGAACTTACTACTATAAGGTATCTGCATGTGATGCCAACGGCGCTTGCAGCGTTGCCTCAAACGAAAACCACCTCTCCAGCCTTTCTAGTAATAAGGTAAACCTTACATGGAATGCTGTCACCGGGGCAGTTAAATACAGGGTCTGGCGTGGCACAACCTCTGGTAGTGAAAACCAATACTATGACGTTACCACTGGTACACCTTTGAGCACGTCCTTGACTGATACCGGTGGCCTTACCTTTACCGCAGGCACACCGCCAACGCCAATAACCTTTAATTATGAAAGCCTAAGTGGATCAGCTATTTCAAATATACCCGCTTTCTACGATAGCGGAGCTGGCAGTAGCAGTTTTAACTGGAGGGTACAGGCAAAGGTTGTCACTCCTTTTGGCGTTGTACAGGAGATCGGCAATAAGGCAAGATTTGGCCTGGCTGGCTATAACAATAACCAGGGCGGAAATATCGTGGTTCCTATAGGCAACAACAATTATACAACCGTTGTCAACGCCATAAATAACGTGACTCCAGCAAACTGGACGCCCCTTTCTGAAGCCCTGTGGTCTATAGTTGGATACTTTGCCCATACATCTACATCTACATTATTGGGAATTAATCCCACAACCGCTAACTCCACCTCGGGGCCGCTGTATACTTCAGGGGATTATCCAACCACCGCCGCAACTGACCCATACAACAATTTCACTGACTCAAACAACGCCTCTGTCTATGCCCCATGCGTCAAGAGCTATGTGCTGCTGATAACAGATGGCAATCCTACCTATGATGGCAGCCTACCTGCGGCTCTGACTACATATGTAAGAGGCAAGACGGCATACAACTGCGAGCCTTACGCTACGTCGGCAACGTCATCGTCAACTTGTGGCAACGGCACCGATTGTGCTTGTCCTGCGGCCGGCCCTTTTGTGGCCTCTACGATCTGGGAAGATGGAGCTGGAGCCACAGGCGGGCTTGAGGATGTGGCTTACTATATGCACACCACTGACCTCAGAAGCGATCTCGTAGGTAGCCAGACGATAGATTTATATTCTATCTTTGCCTTTGGAAGTGGCGCCACACTCCTTCAATATGCGGCCATTAACGGCAGCTTTGTCTACAGCTCTACCCACACAAGCCCCAGCATCACAGCGCCCTACGCCGATTGGACCAATGATACGACCAACTATGTCCCCAATAATTACTTTGAAGCCTCCGACGGATTTGCCTTACAGACATCCCTGAGGGCGATACTCCAAACCATCATAAAAAAAGCAGCATCAGGCACAGCGGCCTCCGTCCTGGGTGAAAAGACAAGGGAAGGCTCAAGCCTCTTACAGGCGATGTTCTATCCAAGCCAGGACTTTGACATCTCAAACCCGCCAGGTACCATCACCCTATCGTGGCTTGGCTATCTCGATAGCCTCTGGTACTATGAAGACACCACTAATGGTATCTCCAACATGCGGGAGGATACCGTAAACGACGACATCCTGAACCTGCAGAACGATAATGTCATCAGCTTTGACTTCGTGAACAATCAGGTGGTTGTTCATAGCTGGCAGGATACAAATGGAGACGGTACGCCCGATGTTGCCCTTCCAGACAAGTTGATTGATGACGTGGCGCTGATATGGGAGGCTGGAAAGATACTCTTTCAGAGGGACACCTCCGCAAGACCAAGAAAGATATTTGTAAATGACAACTCTACCGCTTATCCAAAATCACCGACTGCTACCACCTGCGGCGGTGGTAACTTTGTGGCCTTTTCAACGGCCAACAAGGCCTGCTTTAGCAGCTACCTGGGGGCAGACCTCAACAACGATGGCACTGTAAACTCCTTTGATTCCACACAGGCAGACAAGCTCATTAACTACATAATCGGTACCGACTACCCTGAGTACAGAGGCAGGACGCTGCCCTTGAACAACCCCGTCAATGCCTCAGTGACAGGTACATGGAAATTGGGGGATATCATATACTCGACCCCTGCGGTCGTAACGTATAGCAACACATTTAGCGATTACAGCGTTGTCTATGTGGGAGCAAACGACGGAATGTTGCATGCCTTTAAGGTCGGTAAGGTAAGCACCACAGGGTTATCGGGTACATCAAAGTCTCAATTAACACTTGGCAGCAAAGACAGCATCGCCTTAGGGGATGAGCTGTGGGGATTTATACCTCAAAACATCCTTCCGTATCTGAGGTATTATGCCGACCCCAATTACTGTCACAGCTACATGATAGACCTCAGCCCCTATGTCTATACCTATGGCAGCAACAAAATCCTGATCGGCGGCATGAGGCTTGGCGGGGGCTGCGGAGGGACGACCTCAACCCTCAATCCACCGGCAGACACATGCACTACCCCAACCGCTTCCTCCAATTATCCAACAAGTCCCTCCTCGTGTGTTGGGATGTCCTCGTACTTCGCCCTCGACGTCAAGGACCCAAATAACCCGAAACTGCTGTGGGAGTTTGCCGATCCATCCCTTAAGTTCAGCTTCTCAGGTCCGGCGGTGATAAACATCAATAACACCAGATTTGCGATGTTCCTCTCCGGTCCCAGTGACTATAGTGGTAACTCCAACCAGAACCTCAAGGTGTTTGTCCTAAAGCTCAACACGGATAACACTATCAATACGGTCTACACCAAGGATATGGGAGCCTCTTATGCCAACAGCTTTGGAGGCCGATTGTTTACAAAGGGACTTGACCTCAACGAGGACGGCAATACGGATTATGTGTTCTTTGGCTATTCAAAGTGTACAAATTGCACAACATCTCCTACTTATCCTCAATGGGGTGGAGGTATCTTTAAGGTATACATAAATGGCGCCGACCCCACACAGTGGGTATATAACGAGTATGTCAACTTCGGCAATGCAAACGGCTTTCCAATCACCACAAAGATCGGCATTGACAAGTGTTTCGACAAGTACTACTTGTATTTCACCTCCGGCAGATACTTCACGTCAACCGAAATGTACAATACAAGTACCGGACCGGTAACAAACAAGTCCGATATAGTGGCGGGTGTCCCATTTACATGTACCTATAACAACGTCTGTACCCCTGCCAGCATTAACATGCCAACTGTACCAACACCACCACCATCACCATTAACAGCAGCACAAAGAATAACGCAGGCTAACACAAATGCCACTGGCGTCTGCAGTAATATCAATCCTAGTTCTATGGCCAACGCGGGCTGGTACGTGGCCCTTGACCCGTACGCGGCGGCAAACACGACGGCGAATCCGCCAACCCCTGCTTATTACATGGAGCGCGGCGTAACCGATCCGGTAACCACGGGGGCAAACTATGTGATGTTTGTAACCGCAACGCCATCGGCTGATATATGCTCGTTCTCAGGCACCTCGCGCATATGGGCGTTTAATTGCGCCACGGGCGGGATGGTAACTAACAGTACATGTTCTGGTAAAACGGTTAATCCGTCGACAGTCAAGGGGACGTTGCTAATGCAGCTCTCTACGGCGGCAGTAAATCAGGTTAATCTAAAGAATACCTTTACGGGCGCTGGAGCTGTGCTGTCTACCCCTCCTACATCGGGTATGCCGCCTCCCAATCCACCACCGATCACGCCATCCGGCACAAGCGATAGAGTCATTCACTGGCTCGAGAAATAGAGACAAGAAAAAAAGGGGGGGCAGCGCCGCCCCCCCTCGACCCCATTATACTTTATTCACGGTGGATTGATTGTACCCAACACCGATCAATAGCTCTTAGGCACAAACTTGTCATCGTTTAGTATCTTGACCGAATCCCCGCGCTGTCCGATAACGAAGAGGCCGTTGTGGTAAGCAAAGCTGTCAACCCCTTCCTCAATGACGATCCCAGCCACCGCGCCGATGATCTGTCTGTCAGCGTATTCCTTAAAGGCTAATCGAAACTTCCCAAGCCTTTCTATGTGCTTCTTGACATCATCTACTCCTAACGTGCTCTTAACCTCTATTGCTACTACATATTCACCGTTGACCGCTAGTATGTCTATCTCCATTTTAGCGCCCTCTTCGTCGCTTTGAGCGCTTTTAAAAGTATTCTTCAATACGATCCCTTTTTCTCGAAACATCTTCTTTGTTGCCGGTAATACCAGCCCAACCACAAAGTTGCCCCACTTGCCGGTTAAATTGTTTATAGCTCTATTGGTTTGTTCAACCAGCTTTTCAGTCTTTGTTAATCGTTTATTGGCTTCCTTAAACGATTCCTTGATTTCAACAAACTCTTTTATTGATTTCTCAGCCTCTTTGATTCGCGCCTCAGTGTCTTTGGTTCGTGCCTCAGTGTCTTTGGTTCGTGCCTCAGTATCCTTCGTCATTCTCTCAAAATCTTTCCCGATTGCCTCAAAGCCCTTCATTACGTCTTCAAATGTCATAGCGTCATCCCCTCCCTATATCTGTCAGCGGCCTGCCTTATTATATTTTCCGTTACGGTGGCTCCCTGTGTCAATTATCAACAAACATGTCTAAAAGCGGCTAAAAGCTCTTGGGCACAAACTTGTCGTCGTTTAGTATCTTGACCGAATCCCCACGCTGTCCGATAACGAAGAGGCCGTTGTGGTAAGCAAAGGTGTCAACCCCTTCCTCAATGACGATCCCAGCCACCGCGCCGATGATCTGTCTGTCAGCGTACTGTCTAAAGGCCGATTTAAAATTACCTAACCTTTTCAGGTGTTTCTTGACATCGTCTACGCTTAATGTGCTCTTGACCTCTATTGCCACTACATAGTCACCATTGACTGCCAGTATATCTATTTCCATTTCAAAACCGGATTTGCGACTCTTGACGTGTTGAGATATCTGATCGACCTCTATGCCTCTTTCTTTGAAGAGTCTTTCCGTAGCCGGTAATACCAATCCTTCTACAAAAACACCCCACTTGCCGGTTAACGCATTAACGGTGTCTCTTGATTTCTTGAGACCATCGACCACATCCTTGAGTTCCCTGGCTGTTTCCTCAGACTCTTTCCTCCTTTCCTCGGATTCTTTTCTCCTTTCCTCGGATTCTTGCCTCCTTTCTTCGGATTCTCTCTCAGACTCTTTTCTCATTCTTTCCTCAAACTCTTTTCTCCTCTCCTCAGTCTCCCTGGTTCGTGCCTCAGTCTCCTTGATTCGCTTCTCAGTCTCCCTGGTTCGTGCCTCAGTGTCCCTCGTCATTCTCTCAAAATCCTTCCCGATTGCCTCAAAGCCCTTCATTACGTCTTCAAATGTCATGGCGTCATCTCCTCCCTATCTTTGACAAACGTCATCTGCCTTATATATATATTTTCCATTACGTTGGCTCCATTTGTCAATTAACAACAGCCAGGGCATGTTATCTCTGTACGCAGATGTCAGGAAATCGCAAAAAGGCATAGTTAAAAAGAATCTTACGGCAACATTCACGATTTTTTCACACACGTATGTTAATATATAATCATGGCAAAGATTATAAACAATTGCAACATAAACAGGGAGGGTAAACTATGACTCAGGAATCGGCATATGAGAGAGCAAGACATATAGCCGTCAGGGCGTTGCCGTCAGGGCGTTGCCGTCAGGGCGTTGCCGTCAGGGCGTTGCCGTCAGGATGCTATGGATAGGGATACTATTAATCGTTGGGATTGTCTTTCCCGCTATCAGTGAGGCCAACAAGACCTTAGGCGTAGTCCTGTCACCATCAACGGCCGGTACTATAGCTGTTACGGTCGCTGCTGTTAGTAAGACTGCTTGCGGAGTGGGGGGTAATTCAAGTCCTTGCAGCTACGCCACGGCAAACAGTGATAACATAGTTCTAACCGTAACGCCGGCTACCGGATACACCTTTTCAGGTTGGTCTGGGGCCCCTACTGGGGCTTGTACTGGGACTTCAACCACATGTTCCTTTGGTATGGGCAATGCGTCATGGAATGTAACGGCCACCTTTACAGTGGTGACGACTTACACCCTGACTGTAAGCAAATCGCCAGCAGGAGGCGGTACTGTAGCAAGCGCGGATGGCTTCATTAGCTGTGGAACTACCTGCACCCATTCTTATTTGGGCACTGATAGCGTAAGCCTAACCGCAACTCCTGTAGCTGGATACACCTTTTCAAGTTGGTCCGGGGCTCCTGGTGGGGCTTGTACAGGGGCCTCAAACACATGTTCCTTTAGCATGAGCAGTTCGTCTCAGTCTGTCACGGCCAATTTTACAGTCTCTACGGCTCCAACAACCACCTTGAACCTAACCGTGGCCTCAGCATCAACATACGGTAATGTAACGAGCTCGCCTACCGGTATTAACTGCGGAAACGGTGGAGCTGTTTGCAGTTATGCCTTTCCTCAAAATACTGCCATAACCCTGACCGCAAATCCGGCTACCGGATACTCTTTTTCAAGTTGGTCTTCTGGTTGTACGCCGGTAACAGGGTCTCCGACCCAGTGCAACATTAATACGGGCACCTCAGCGAGCCTGTCTGTCACGGCCGCCTTTACAGCCTCCACAATACCTCCGACCACTTGTACACTACCCACGACGACTATATCTACTACGACGACAACGACCTCAACTATCGTAGGCGCGGCCTACTGCGCGCAACCGCCCTTTATACCACAGTCGTTAAAGCCAAACCTCTTGCTGATGCTGGATAACTCCTTCAGCATGTATGACCCCGCCTACTACAGCACTACGTCCTACAACAACTCTGCATCGGGGATATATCCAGGCTATGACAACTCGTATAACAATAGCAACACATACATAGGCTACTACACACCAACACAGTTGTATGAGGCAACAGGCGGGACGACCTTCGCAAACGACGGTCAATGCTCGCACTTCACAACCTACTCAGGCACCTTACCCAACGCGGCATGTACATACATCAATACGAGTTACCTGTGCCTGACCCTCAACGCTGGCTCGACGGATGTCACACTCTTTAGGGCGAGCGGGAACTTCCTGAACTGGCTGGCCGCCTCCAAGATGGACATCCAGAAGCAGGTGCTCACCGGAGGCAAGTACGACAGCACCTATCAAATGCTCGTCGGTGAGACAAGGGGTTGGAACGGCATGATGTATCTCAAGAGTGTCAATACGACTCCAGCCGTTACATTTGGCGTGCGCGGTCCAAGTAATGGAAAGTACCCGGGCTTTGGAAGCTCGGATGGTGGAACAGCGAGAATTGATGTAATGGTAGGAACCTTTAACTATACCAGTTGTATGACTGCCGTTAATTATTGGCTCAATGGCGGTGCCTTTGGTCAAGCAAAACAATCAATACTTGACTGTTTTAATGACCCCACTGGTGGCGCAGATGCAACACGACCCATCTTTAATCACGTTACGCAGTCGTGTTGGGGCTGTAGCTCCCCAACATGTTTGGCATCCGATATGGGCAATGGAGATAGTTCAAGGATGGAGAACGACTGTGAACGCTACTATGGCTCGCTTACACCAGTCAATACTGTGCCCACCTATGCCAATGCCAACATCTTGGCTTCAATTTGCGCTATAAGCCCAAATTCCAGTGTACCTTATGTTGGCGATTGCTATAAGACCGGTGGTCCTTGTGTCATCGGTGCTCATAATGGCAGTGCCTGTGATACCTGTGTTAATACAGGGATCGCTGACTACTGCAATGGCATGTCTAACTCTGCCGTAGTGGACCCAACAGGGATTGCGCTTTTGGGTGCCAGTCCTACTCGTTCTTCTTCGATGCCGGCATTTTTCATGGCTGGTGGGATTTTGACGCAGCTTGGCTCTCCGATAAAGACCTACCAGGTCAAGGTCGATCAGACAGTGCTGCCAACAGGGCTTATCCACGACTTCTATAACCTGATAAAGTTTGGCGTCATGGTATTTAACACAGACGGCTCCGCCTCAGAGTGTGTGGCCAATGCCACGACAAGCCAAATACCCTGCCCATCAGGGACAAACCAAGATGGCGGCAAGATCATCTCCTACATCAACCCAAGCGACGACTCTACCGTCCTTGCCGCGGCCAAACAACCCCTGATCGACAGCGTAAACGCGATAACGGCCTCCACCTGGACGCCTTACGCCGAGGCCTTCTATAACGCGATAGGCTATTTCGCCAGCAACGCCAGCATGCGCCTTAACACCACGGACTTTGACCCAACGATCAATCAGCCCGTAAACTACACCTGCAGACAGAACAACATCCTGCTCGTCACCGACGGCGTCTCTACGGCAGACCAAAACCCAACCGTAAAGGCCCTGGCCGTCCCCCCGGGCAGCCCTACACACAGCCCCGACGGCGATGACGACTCCAACACTAATAGCTGCATGTCCTACAGCGGCAGCACATACCTGGACGACCTCGCGTGGCTCGCCCATAACAAAAAGATCACGGACTTTACACAGACCCCAACAACGGCGGCAGACACCATCACCACCTACACGGTCTTTAACGGAGAGGACAACGGCAGGACGGATGAGTGCAGCCCCGTGGTGCAATTGCAGAATACGGCCACAAACGGCGGCGGCACCTATCAAAACGCAGGCAACTCCGCCGGGTTGCAGACTGCCCTGAGGGCCGCGTTTCTGTCCGTAGCGGCAAAGGCGGCATCAGGGACGGCGGCCTCCGTGTTGGGCGAAAAGGCAAGGGAAGGTTCAAACATCCTCCAGGCGGTGTTTTATCCTAACAAGCTCTTTAATCTCACATCCCCCTCAACCACTATAACCCGCGCGTGGCTTGGTTATCTCAATAGCCTCTGGTTCTATGAAGACAGCGTAAACAATATAGCCAACATCCGTGAGGACACCATAAACGACGACATCCTGGACCTAAGGACCGATAATGTCATCAGCTTTGACTTCGTCAACAATCAACTGGTAGTACATAGCTGGCAGGATACAAATGGAGACGGCACCCCCGACGTCGCCCTTCCCGACAAGACCCTCGACGACGTAAAACTGATATGGGAGGGCGGAAAGATACTCTTTCAGAGGAACCTCACCACAAGACCAAGAAAGATATTCGTAAATGACAGCAGCACCTCGTATCCCAAGAGCTCCGCTGCCAACACCTGTAGCAGCGGTAACCTGGTGACCTTCACAACAACCAACAAGACCTGCTTTAGCAGCTACCTCGGGACAGACCTAAACAACGACGGCGTTGTAAACGCCACTGATACCGCCCTGGTCGACCCGTTCATTAACTACGTCAATGGTACCGACACCTCACCATTTAGAACCAGGACGCTGCCGTTGACAAACCCCGTCGACCCCACAATCTCAAACACCTGGAAACTGGGCGATATCATATACTCAACCCCCCAGATTGTAACGTACAACAACACCTTCAGCGATTACACCGTTGCCTATGTGGGCGCCAACGACGGTATGTTACATGCCTTTAAGGTCGGGAAGATAGGCTCAATGGGGCTGACCGGCACCGCGAAGGCTCAGATTACAGTGGGCAAGGATAACTCTATGCTGGGGGATGAGCTGTGGGCCTTTATACCTCAAAACGCCCTCCCGTATCTCAGATATTATGCCGACCCCAATTACTGTCACTCCTACATAGTAGACCTTAGCCCCTACCTGTATACCTATGGCAGCAATAAAATCCTGATCGGCGGCATGAGGCTTGGCGGTGGCTGCGGAGGTACCTCAACCGTCAATCCACCAACAGATACGTGCCCTAACCCAAACTCCTCCTCGTGTGTGGGGATGTCCTCGTACTTTGCCCTTGACGTCAAGGACCCAAATCACCCCAAACTGCTGTGGGAATTTACCGATCCAGGCCTCAAGTTTACATTTTCAGGCCCGGCGGTTGTAAACATCAGTAACACCAGGTTTGTGGTCTTCCTCTCCGGCCCAAATGACTACAACGGCAACTCTAACCAGAACCTCAAGGTGTTTATACTAAAGCTCAATACAGATAACACAATCGATACGGTCTATACCAAGGATATGGGGGCATCGTACGCCAACAGTTTTGGAGGCCGGTTGTTTACAAGGGGACTCGACCTCAACGAGGACGGCAATACGGATTATGTGTTCTTTGGCTATTCAAAGTACATAAACACCGTAAATGGTTATCCTCAATGGGGCGGAGGCGTAGTAAAGCTATACACAAACAGTACCGACCCCACACAATGGGTGTATGACAATGGCTATGTCGCCTTCTCGGACCCGACCGGTTTTCCAGTTACGGCACAGGTTGCCTTTGACAAGTGCTTCGACACATACTATCTGTACTTCACCTCCGGCAAATACTTTACACCAACCGAGCTGTACAACACAGGCACCGGACCGGTAACGTTGAAGTCCGATATAATCGCGGGTGTCCCACTTATGTGCGACTATCAAAACAACTGTACCCCTACCAGTATCAACGTACAGGCTACCGGCACGAATTCACTGTCATCGGTCAGCACCGTGTGTACCAACCTCGCGAATTCTGCTAACCACGCAAACTCGGCCTGGTACAGGTCGCTCGACCCGATATCACTGCCCTACTACATGGAGCGTGGCGTAACCGATCCGGTGGTCACCGGAGGTAACTACGTGATGTTTGTAACGGCAAAACCCTCCAATGATGTCTGCTCGTTTTCAGGCACCTCGCGCGTATGGGCGTTTAACTGTGCAACGGGCGGGGCCGTGACCAACACCACGTGTGCTGGCAAATCGGTTAATACATCGTTGCTCCAGGGGACGATGCTATTGCAGCTCTCCACGGCGGCAATCAACCAGGTCAATCTGAAAAATACCTTTGCCAGCTCTCCCGGCTTGATATCTACCCCTTCCAGCTCAGGTATGCCGCCTCCCAATCCACCACCGATTACGAAGTTTGGCGCCGGTAACAAGATCATCCATTGGCTGGAAAAATAGCGAAGAATGTATAAGTGTGAACAAGATATGATGGGGTCAAGGGGACTTGTCCCCTTGCAGGAGGGTCTGAGGGGGGGCGGAGCCGCCCCCTTCTTCTCTCTTAAGGGCTGAATTGTTACGAGATAGTTAGGTTATAAAAATTTTCCCTGATTTGCTCACGATTTTTTCACGTATGTATGTTAGGATATAAGCATGACAAAGATTATGGACAAGAAAGGCTTTACCATGATTGAAATGGTGGTGGTGTTAGTGATAGTCGGCATTATCCTGGCGCTTATGGTACGACAATTCTCCGGCTCATCGACAAAGGCGAATATCGAGGTCGCTATCAAACAGATGTATGGAGACCTTATGGAAGCCAGGGCAAGGGCATCCGCAGAGAGAAAGACCTACGGGCTGGACTGGAACAGTGCGGATTGGGCTACTCCACCATCTATACCATCTACGCCAGCTAGCATTACAGGTTACGAGTTGAGGGTCGATACTGGCAACACTGGCAATATTGTGACTGCCGGTGGCTACTCCGTTGTCAGAACCGTTACCCTCAACAATAATATAACGATTATAAATCAGGAGGGATTTAACTCCATACCATTTGCCATAAAGGGCTCTCTGGATACCGCGACCTACGGAAACCTCACCGCCACCTTTTACAGCGAGTGCCGGGCCTGTGACCACGTGACCTCCGGCTGTGACCCGGAAGACCCCAGTAGTTCCGGTTATGCACTCTGTTTGCCCTCTGACACATCACCTAACTGCGACAACGTTGATTACCCTGAGAGCTCGTGTATAGTGGTGACATTGACAAGGATAAAAATAGGAAAGTGGTGTAGCAATGCCTGTGTATTACGATAAGATCAACAACTGCGGCAGCAGTATAAAACAGGGAATGAGCCCAAATAGTAGCCGCCAGGGCAGTAACATATGTGTAGGCATCATGGCCAACGACAAGGGCTTTACGCTGGTTGAGGCCCTCGTCTCGATGCTGATACTCATAGTTGTCATGCTTGGCATGTTGCAGGCCATCATCATTTCCAGCAGCGTTGCCTACAAGAACGAACTCAGAGATGAGGCCGCCAAGGTAGCCTCGGAGGAATTCGAGGCCACAAGGGATGTCGGCTTCGATAATGTGCTACCAATTGCAGGCAGCGGTTCAAGTCCGTGTATAAAATGTACCTCTGCCAACACCTTTACACGGCAATTTGACAACGCAAGTATCAACTTTACTATCGCAAAGACCGTAGCTAACCTTGATCCCAACAACAAGCAGGTAAGCATTACGATAACGTGGACATTTAAGAGCGAGCCTATCACATACAATATAAACACCTTAATAACAAGGAACTAGGCATATGAAAACACAGATGAAAATAAGAGAAAATGGCTTTACATTAACAGAGCTTATTGTGACACTATTTGTCATGAGCGCCATAATGGCGGCGACGTTCTCGGCCTTTCTTACACTGTCAAAGAGCTTTAAGAATATGTCAAAGAGGACGGAAACCCATATGGAGGATATAGCAGGCCTTGATATCATGAAATACGACATAGAGATGGCCGGCTACGGTCTGCCGCGCGCCTATTACCCCCCTGCCCTGGGCATCAACTATACCGAGGCCGCCTCCACCGGGACATATGGGCTAGACCCTGTTACTCTGAACGACGCCCCCGCTAACGAACCACGCGCCTATGTGTTTGCCGACAATGTTGTGCCTGCCGGCGGCACTGGCACTAATACCTCCGACGTGCTGGCGATAAAGTCCTTTGCCGTTGCCTTGACAAGCGTCTCAGAGAAGTGGACTTTCGTGTATTACAATGGCACAAACTGGGTGTACAGGCTTTGGAATGACACCCGCTACGACTTTAAAAATCACGAGATCGTTGTCTTTGTATCAGCAATAAACAAGGTGCTCCAGGTCTCTGGTGGCAACTGGTACTTTACACTCGCCGGCTGGCCCACGTACAATACCGCGACTATGCCCGTACCGGGAACCATCGATCTCACGTTTATTATGTATGGGATCACTACTACCACTGCCACAACAGCTCCACGGATGCCCTTTAATCGCGTGGACTACTTCCTGTACAGACCAGCCGCTGGCTTCCCCGCACGGTGTAACCCCAATACGTACACACTCTACAGGGCTACAATCAATCAGTCAACCGGTGCAAGAGATATACAGCCCATACTCGATTGCGTGGCAGATTTTCAGGTGGGCTTTGGCCTGGATACAGATGCGAATAACATAGTCGATACCTGGACAAGCAACGCCGTGCCAACAAGCGCCTCTACGCTGCAGGACCAGCTCAAGGAGCTCAAGGTGTTTCTCCTGATCCAGGAGGGACAGTATGACCCCGACTTTACCTTTGCAACCAACTCAACCCATACACTAACAATTGGAGATAGCGATATTACGCTTAAGACCTTCGATCTGACCACATTGCCAAACTATGCGCACTACCGTTGGAAGGTATATAAAATGGTCACTAAACCGCTAAATCTTATGTGAGGCGATAGATATGAAAATGCTTAAAAATGAAGACGGCTTTGGCCTTGCGATGACAATGGTGTTTGCGGTTATTGCCCTGGCTCTCACAGGGGGCTTGCTGTTTGTTGTGATGCAGGAGTCGAAGTTATCCGGCTCGACAAAGCGCTACTCCTCCGCAATGGAGGCCGCCAGGGGAGGCGTGTCAATAGCAAAAGACTTCATCATCTCCGGTAAGATAACCCCTTCCTACGCCGGTATGGTAATGCAAAACGCCAACTGCACAAATGCCAGGATATCTAACGCAACCTACGACCCCGATAATACCTATCTGTGGGGTGCATGTGATTCATACACGGACTATAATGGCGTTATCTGTACCAATGTAAATCCCAATTATTATGCCACAAGCGCCGACCCAAAGGTCTGCCCTGATTTTATCCTCCCCCCCTACAGCGCCGCTAACCCCCTGGGCCTGGGAGACTACACGGTATACATCAAACTCGCCGATAACAAATTGATAGTCACAGCTAATACATACAGCTTAATCACGATCTCCGTATATGTCGAAAATCCTACCCTGATCAAAGAATCCGTGAGCATGATGTTCCTCTACCTACTAAGAATCAGCTAAGAAGAAAAGAAAGAAAAAGAAAAAAGGGGTGGCTCCGCTTCTTTTTCGCTCCAGGTCGCACCTGGCCCCCTTATTGAGAGATAGACTTTAGAGGGGGTTGTCCTACAAGATGGTTCTTAGTCTCATCCAGTAAGCGTACAATCTGTGATGAGAGTCCCTCTAGTTCTTTAAAGAGCTCATAGCTTCTTTGCTTATCTCCTTTATTGTATAAAGACACTATCTCTTTTCCAAGTGCGTGCAGTTTCGTGTGTGGGGTCTCTATAGCCTTAAAGTTAGACAGGTTACCACACAGCGCCTTACCCGTAGTGTAATACCACTTGCCAAGACGGCATAGCGTGTGGTCAACAAGCATTGCAGGGTCTACATGTTCAGCGCCCTTTAGACAGGAAGATATCTTATAGACCCAGAGCCTGTGATCGGTCTTGGCAAGGTCCAACACCAACAGCTCACCACCCTTAGTGATAAATCCTGAAGACGCCTTTCTTAGCTCCTCGGACATTACTATCATCCTGTTTATCCCTGATGTTACCTCGTCTGAGTGTTTTACCATCTCTTGAGATATACCAGTGGTCCTCTCAACATTCTTTACAATGTCCGAGGATGTTGCCGACTGTTGTTCCATCGCTGTAGCAATCAGTGTTATTTGGTCGCGTACCTCAAGGGCCGCCTCCACTATGTCCTTTAGGGTAGTGCCCACCTGATTCATTTGTTCGGTGGCCTTTGAGACCTCGTTTGAGGCGTATTGCATTGATTTTGTGGTTTTATCGGACTCTACCTGTACGGCTGATATCTTTTCAGATATCTCTGTTGTGGCGCCTTTTGTCCTTTCGGCAAGCTTTCTCACCTCGTCTGCCACTACGGCAAACCCTCTGCCCTGCTCACCTGCCCTGGCTGCCTCTATGGCCGCATTGAGCGCAAGCAGGTTTGTCTGATCGGCTATGTCGTTGATCACCCTCAATATGCTGCCTATCTCATTTATCCGCTTGTTTAAAGCGTCTATTACCGATGATAACTCCTTTGTGGTGTTGTGCACCAGATTAACCGTACCCACAGCGTTACCAGCTATATCCTTTCCCCTTGATGCTATTACCATTGCGCTTGTAGACATCTCAGACGCCGTTGAGGCATTCCTCGATATGTCGGCTATTGTCTGACTCATTTGCTCAATCGCTGTGGCTATCTGTGCCGACTGACTAAGCTGCTCGTTTGCCCCTTCCATTGTGTCGTCAGTCTTTAACCTGACAAGGTCCATTACGCTAACCACATTGTTAATTGATACAAGCGTACTGTTTATAAGCTCGCTAAAAAAATCTACCACCCTATTCATCTCACCCACAAGGAGCCCTACCTCGTCATTACTCATGTAATTCACAGTCATCTTTAGATCCTTGTTCACAATGTAGTGCATTTGCTCCATAAGGAGATTTAACGGTTTTAATATCTTCATCCTTGATGCTAAAAAGATCGCTATGTATATAATAACACTTAGACACAGTATCCCTATCTGAATGATTTTTATATTTCTTACCTTGTTTTTTGCCATGTGTTCAGCCTCAGTCGTCATATCGTTAGTCAGGGCAAAAAAGGCGTCGCTCTCTTTAATGAGTCTTTCGTGAAGTGATGCGTCCTGCCTTGATGTGGTCAGAGTGCTTTTTAATCCCAACCAGGCATCCTCAACCCTCTTGCAGGTCTGGATAAAATGAGCATCTGTGGGCGCTGGCATGTCCATCTCCTTGTTACCATTAATAAGTGCAGATATTAACTGATCAATCGTTATCATAAGCCTGTCTGCCTCCGCGTATTTAGCGACCAGGGCATATTTGACCACCTTCTGCGAGGAGCCCCTCACCTTGCCCGTGGTATTAACTATCTTACCGTCATGAGACATGTTGTCGAGCTCGTTAAAAACACCAACGCTACTCACTAACGCAAAGAAAAGCAATATCGCTAACATTACGTCAATCTGCCAAGATATTTTCATTTAAATCTCCTTAATAATTTTGTATGGTACCTACTTGTGTTTTATACCACAAACCCAGTGTTAATATCAATCTCATATCTCAGTTAACTAAAATGTTTTTTTATATCAATAAGTTACATGGATTTTGTATGTATTTTCATTGAGAGTTGCTGTCATGGGTAGTCACTTATTGACTTACGCTGGCAACTATGTTAATATCAATGTCATGCAGCAGTCGGATTACGTCCCGCTTCATCTACATACCGAGTACAGCCTGCTGGATGGGGCCATACGGATCAGCGAGCTTATAGAGATGGGGCTGCAGTACAATATGCCTGCAGTGGCCATCACGGACCATGGCAATCTGTTTGGGGCTATCGATTTCTATAAGAAGGCCAAGGATGCCGGCATTAAGCCCATCATTGGATGCGAGCTGTACGTTGCCCAGGGCAGTCGCCACGAGAGAAACAAGGCCGACTCCAAGGGGGCGTACTTTCACCTCGTCCTGTTGGCCAAGGACACAGAGGGCTACAAGAACCTCGTCAAGCTTGTGACAAAGGCCTACACCGAGGGATTTTACTACAAGCCGCGCATCGACATGGAACTGCTGCAACAACACAACAAGGGGCTCATTGCCCTGACGGCCTGCCTCAAGGGCGAGGTGCCGTACTACCTGCAACGAGACATGATTGATAAGGCCAGAGAGGCCGCCATCAAATACATAGATATCATGGGGGCAGATAACCTCTACTTCGAGATACAGGACAACGGCATAGCCGAACAACTCGACGTCAACAAGAAACTCATCACCCTCTCCAAGGAGCTTGACATCAAGCTCGTGGCCACAAACGATTGTCACTACCTGCGCAGAGAAGACTTCACCGCACACGACATCCTCCTGTGCATCCAGACCGGAAAGACCGTCACCGACACCGACAGGATGAGGTTTAAGACAAGCGGGTTGTATTTCAAGTCCCCGCAGGAGATGAGACAGGCCTTCTCAGAGACCCCGGAGGCCATCCTTAACACCCTGGAGATAGCAGAAAGGTGTAACCTCTCCTTCCAACTCTACAAAAACATGCTGCCCCAATACCACATAGATGGCGCCACCACAGCCGAGACCTACCTGCAAGGGCTCGCCCAGGAGGGACTAAAGAAAAAGATAGGCCACCAACCATCCGCACAGTACCTAGAACGCTTTGACACCGAGCTAAAGGTAATCAACAAGATGGGTTTTGCCTCGTACTTTTTGATCGTGTGGGACTTTATAAATTTCGCGCGCACCAAAGACATCCCCGTTGGCCCTGGCAGGGGCTCCGCGGCTGGCTCCCTGATTGCCTACTGCCTGGATATCACCGACATAGACCCGATCAAGTACAACCTCCTCTTTGAGCGTTTCCTCAACCCCGACCGTATCAGCATGCCAGATATAGACGTTGACTTCTGCAAGGACAGACGTGGAGAGGTCATCATCTACACGGCCGAGCGCTACGGCAAGGACCACGTTGCCCAGATCATTACCTTTGGGACGATGGCAGCCAAGGCCTCCGTGCGGGACGTGGGCAGGGCGCTGGGCATGCCCTATGCCGAGGTCGACAGGATCGCCAAACTCATACCGGGGACACTAAACATCACCATCAAGGAGGCCCTCGAGGCAGAGGTAGAACTCAAGAGCTCCTACGAACGATCGGAGGAGGTCAAGCGCCTCATCGACATCGCCATGCGCCTGGAGGGGCTGTGCCGACACGCCTCAACCCACGCCGCAGGGGTCGTCATCTCGCCCACCCCGCTGACCGATTACACTCCACTGTACCAGCACCCCGGAGAAAGCGCCATCACACAGTTCGATATGAGCTCCATCGAAAAGATCGGCCTGTTGAAGTTTGACTTCCTCGGCCTTAAGACCCTGACTGTAATCAGACAGACACTCCAGTACCTGACAGAACGCGGGATCGACCTCGTGCTTAAGGACATCCCCGTTGACGATAAAGCAACATACGACCTGCTAAGTCAAGGACTGACAACCGGTGTGTTTCAGCTTGAGAGCCCCGGCATGAGAGACATCCTCATAAAGATGTCCCCCAACCGATTTGAGGACCTCATCGCCCTGGTTGCCCTGTACCGGCCAGGCCCCATTGGCAGTGGCATGGTGGATGACTTCATCAAACGCAAGAAGGGACAGACTCCGGTTACATACGACCTGCCACAGCTAAAGGACATCCTGGATGAGACCTACGGCGTCATCCTCTACCAGGAACAGGTCATGAGGATAGCCAATAAACTCGCCAGCTTCACAATGGGACAGGCCGACCTACTCAGAAAGGCAATGGGTAAGAAGATCGCCCAGGAGATGGACCGCCTCAAGGACGAGTTCGTCGCCGGCTCCATAAAGAACAATATAGCTCAAAAGATGGCCGTTAAGATATTTGACCTCATGGCCATGTTTGCAAAATACGGGTTTAACAAGTCACATTCGGCGGCATACGCCTATCTCTCCTACCAGACGGCCTACCTCAAGACCCACTACGCCGTTGAATTTATGGCCGCCAACCTCTCCTGCGAGGATACGACGGAGAAGGTCGTCAAGTTCATCAAGGAGTCTCAGGAGATGTCCATAGACATCATGCCTCCCGATATAAACAGCAGCGGCAGCCGGTTTAAGATAGTCGATAAGGCCATCCTGTTTGGTCTTGAGGCCGTCAAGGGCGTTGGGGGCAGCGCCATAGAGGCCATCATCCAGTGCAGACAGGATAGACAATTTCAGAGCCTGGAGGACTTTGTCCGGCGTGCCAAGGTCAACAAGAAGGTGACAGAGAGCCTTATAAAGGCCGGAGCCTTTGACCGCCTCTGTAAGAGCAGGGCAGGGGCCGTACAGGAGCTTGATATGCTACTATCGGGTAACATCGCGCTGCCATCGCTCTTTGGCAACGGCGCTGAGACATCAAACACCCCCGGAGACAATGGCACCCATGAGTGGGAGGAGGCCGATAAGCTCATGTATGAAAAACAGGCGCTGGGCTTTTATATCACCAGTCATCCGCTGCGAAGGTACGAAGGCCTCTTGAGACAGTTGCAGGTCACAAAGACCTCAGCCCTGGAGGATTCTGTAAGCGGTACTGAGGTCAGGGTAGCAGGCATCGTGGCGTCGTTTAAAAAGAAACAGTTAAAGGACAAGCGAATGATGGCCATCGTGACCCTGGAGGACGATGATGGCTGGGTTGAGGGTGTCATCTATCCGGATATGCTCTCAAAGGTACAGGAGATGCTCAAAAAGGACATCGTTGTCGTTGTAAAGGGCAAGCTCGAAATATCCGAAAAGGGCCCCAAGGTGGTCGTCAACGAGGTCTCAGACATAGCGGCAGTCCTGACGGAGCGCCTCTCAAAGATCGAGATAGACCTCACACGCACCCCATGTAACAAGGACATCTCTGGACGTCTGATAGATGCACTTAACCGCAGTAAGGGTAAGATACCAGTGTACCTGAGGTTCCCCTGGAATGACACAGATATCATCATCATGACCTCCTACTCGGTAGGCTATGACCAGGGACTGTTTAACGAAATCGAGGGCATCACTTACAAAGGCTCTATAACACTTAATTAAGGATTTGAAATTAATAGTGAAATATTGGGTATTATCAACCCACTGTGAACAAGATAAGATGGGGTCAAGGGGGCTGGCCCCCTTGCAGGGGGGGTCGAGGGGGGGGCAGCGCCGCCCCCCTTTTTTCTTCTTCTCTTAGGGGTTGGGTTATTGATGCGAACATATCTGGATTTTGAGAGGCCGCTTGAGGAGTTGGAGTTTAAGCTCGAGGCCCTTGCGCACCATCGTGGTGGTGAAGACCCTGTAATTGAGTGTGAGTTGCAAGTGCTGCAACAACAGCTCAACCAGAGGCAGCGGGATTTGATCGCGACCCTCACGCCGTGGCAGAAGTGTCAGTTGGCGAGACATCCCGAGCGTCCGTATACGCTTGATTACATAAGCCGGATCACCGATGACTTCCTGGAGCTACATGGAGATCGCCGGTTTTCCGACGACCCGGCCATCATAGGCGGCCTTGGTACAATAGATAACCACTCCGTGCTGATCGTAGGCCATCAGAAGGGGCGAGGGACAAAAGAGCGCATAAGCAGAAACTTTGGTCAACCCCATCCCGAGGGATATAGAAAGGCACTGAGGCTGATGAAGCTGGCCGAGAGGTTTGACCTACCCGTTGTGACGTTTATCGATACGCCTGGGGCATTCCCCGGCCCTGGGGCTGAGGAGAGGGGACAGGCCGAGGCCATTGCCACGAACCTCCTGGAGCTTTCACTCCTGAGCGTCCCCGTGATATCGATCGTGATAGGCGAGGGGGGAAGCGGTGGGGCACTTGCCCTGAGTGTGGCAGACAGGCTGGTGATGCTTGAGCACGCCGTCTATTCCGTGATCTCACCGGAGGGCTGTGCGGCCATCCTCTGGGAATCGGACAAGCTCACCCAGGAGGACTTCTCAAGGGCCGCCTCGGCATTGAAGCTCACGGCCTCCGATCTCCTGGCCTTTAACGTCATAGACGCCATAATCGATGAACCCCTCGGTGGGGCACACACGAACATGGACGAGGCCGCAAGGATCGTTAAGGCATACATCGTGGATACGCTCACAACGCTCAGGGATATCCCAAAGGATGTGTTGCTGCAACAACGCTACGAAAAGTTCACAGGCATGGGTGTATTTAAACAAATACAAGAAAAAGAAGAAAAAGAACAAGAAGGGGGCGGCTCTTCTTAACCCTGGCCCCCCCCCGCAAGGGGTCCAGACCCCTTGGCCCCTTAATGCTTAATCCTGCAACTTTTTATTATACCTCTACTCTATGTTTTCCTATGCAGTACATGATACTTTCAAGTAATTGCTCCTCGTCTATTGGTTTAATGACGTTTCTGCAGACCTTATCGCTTGTGTGTTCTTCGTCTCTATATGCGGTGGTGATTATGATGGGTTGGGATTTGTTTACTTCGAATATCCTTTCTATCATCTCTTTGCCATCCATAACTGGCATCTCTATATCTGTTATAACGACATCTATCTCGTCTTGATGTTTAATGTAGGTCTCCAGACCTTCCTTGCCATTACTTGCATCATAGACAGCAGCAACCCTTCTCTTTAAAAAACGGGCAAGCATTTTTCTTATAAACTCATCGTCCTCTACGTAAAGCACCGTTAATGTTTTCAGTATGGATTCGTCAATCATATCTCTATCCTAAATTCGCACCATCCGTTATTAATGTTTCTTGCCAGTATATGGCCGTTGTGATACCTCTCAATTATGACCTTTGACATATACAGTCCAATCCCCGTTCCCCTTGTCTTATCTTTTGTTGTAAAATACGGATCAAACACCTTGTCTATTATATCGTCTGAAATCCCACCTCCGTTATCCATAGCACTTATAATTATTTTCCCAATAGAGTCATCTTTCTGTAATGTTATATTGATAACTCCATTGACAATATTTCTTCTTTCAAGTATATCCTTTGCATTGGTTAGAATGTTTAAGATTGCCCGGGCAAACTCATTTGGCAGACCGTGTATAGTCAAGGTTTCATCCAGCGTCTTATATATAACAATCCCCCTGTTTCTCATATACCCTGATAACAGGGCTACTGCCCTGTTTATCTCACCGGCGATATTGAATTGCCTTCGTTCTCTGTCAGAATTATAAAAATCCCTGAAGTTATCTACAGTATCTGACAATGCCTTAAGCTCAGACATCGCAATTGCGACATCATTGTCCAGGTACTTATAGCTTAACTCGTCATGCAGAAATGCGTCCTTTATGTCCTGGAGTATAAGACCAATCGCACAAAGGGGCTGTCTCCAATGATGGGATATGTTCATAAGCAACTCGCCCATAGCAATATGACGGGATTGCTCATACATCACCTGATCTATAAGGCGATTTTTCCCGACCTCTTCTTTTATTCTCTCTTTGAGGTTGAGGTTCATGGTCATTATTTCTTCTTCCATCCGTTTACGCTCTGTTATATCTCTGATAAATGAAAATATTACATTATCACTCTTAATAAAATTAGCACTTGATTCAACATCGATAATACTGCCATCCTTACGCTTGTGTCTGGTTGCGAAGATATCCTTTCCAGTTTCTATAATCCTTCTTATATGTCTTTGTGTCTCCTGGGGCGATTCTATCACTTCAAGATCGGATATTGTCATCTGTAATAACTCTTCCCTACTATATCCGGTCATATTACAATATGATTCATTTACAAATATCGGTCTACCTTCAATATTCACCATAAGAAAGCCATCAAAACAGGTGCGCAAAATGGTCTTGTTCTGTTGCTCTACTCTTAACTTATCGGTTATATCGTGGATTGTGCAACACACATAATCGTTGTTATCTATCATGAACGATCCCGTATATACCTCCACATCCCTGACTTCACCTGTGGAGATACGATGCCGGTGTGTTAAATATCTTAGCTTCCCGTCCAAGATATCTCTAATGTTCTCTCTTATTTGCCCTTCAGTATTAACTATTATATCCGTCAGATTTTTCTGGCAAAACTCCTCCCTGGTATAACCATAAAAGCAACACGCTGAGTCGTTTACCTCGACAATGCCCAGGGTCTGCGGGTCGTATACCCACATAACCGATTGAGAATGGGTGAATATGCTCTTATATATATCCTGGCTGTCTTTAAACATATAGTGAGATTATTATACAACTTCCTTTACAGTTTCTGCTACATAGGTTCTTCCTCTTTTTTGACTTTTCTGGATGTCCATGATATAGTAAATACCCTTATGGTTAGGTCTTTGCAGGAGAGGGGATTTCTCGTTATTGAGATACTGATAGCCAGTCTGATCCTGACGACTAGCATTGCGGCTACCATGTATCTTTTCAGGGTGGGGTTTCAGACGTTGCAACAGGCACGGCAGTCCAACATGGTGGCATCAAAGGTGCCGCTGGCGATAGACTACCTCAAGGCCTCGGAGATGAGAGGCATAACAAGCGCCGTGGAGCTTGGAGATGGAGTCATGATGGTGTGGAAGTCCCAGCCCCTGGGGGAGTCCTCTCCAACCGTTACGCCTAACAGCACGGGTCTGTTTGATATATACCTCTACAAGGTGGGCTTTACCCTGACCTACGAAACGCTATCAAGGGACTATGAACTTACGCTATTTAAGTACAGACCAAAGAGCTCCAGTGAAGAGCCGCTCATATAGGTCATCGTCTATATTGCCGTCTTGTTGGGGTTATTCGCTGATAGAGGTGCTCATAGCCGTTACGATATTTACGTCGATGGTGATGCTGGCAATGGTGGCGCTCAACCAGGGGCTTGGACAGTACAAGAGGCTGATGAAGGAGGGGATAGACTTTCGCAGGTATGCCTCTACGTTCTGGTTGCATCAGAGTGCCTCGGGTATGCTCAAGTACCTCGTAAGCGACATCAACAACAGGCAGTTTCCCTACTTCCGCTGCTCCTACGACGGGGTGGTCAGCTATGTCAGCGTCTCGCCGCTGTCCAGCAACGTGCCCGTGGTCGTGTGGATCGTCAGGGAGAAGTTGAACTCATCGGGACTATCTGCCCTGACGTACTACGAATTGCCCGTCTATGCCAAGAAGTACGACGACATTGACCATGACTATGTATCGTCTGATTATAAGAAAGGCAGCTCTTTTGTCATTCTCCAGGATGTAACCGACGTTCGGATCGAGGGCTACGTCATGGACACGGTAACAAAGCTCTGGCAATGGCTCTCGGATTACGACGCAAAGGACGGTAACATGCTACCAACGTCCATCAGGATAAGCTACAAGCGCGGGGGCAAAAAAGCAACGATCTTCCTAAATATCCCGACAAACAAGAGTATCAGACCCGACACCAGTGTCATATGAAGCGGCAAAAAAAAAGGGGGGGTGGCGCTGTTTCTTTACCGCTCCAGGACGCTCCTGGCCCCCCTTTCTTTCTTCTCTTCTGGTAGGGCAGGTACTTATCACAGAAATATTTACAGTAAGAAATAATTTACACAAAATCATGCTGTTTTTGTACAATATACGTATTAAAAAAAAAGGCGGATGGGTTCTATTATGGCAGCAGAGAGCGACATTGTGCTACAGACCGATATCAAGGGGCTTAGGCTCATAAAGAGGGGCAAGGTCAGAGACATATACGACGGCGGACAACACCTGTTGATGGTGGCCACCGACAGGTTGTCGGCCTTTGACGTGGTTCTGCCATCGGGCATACCGTCAAAGGGGGAGATACTGACGAGGCTGTCCGTCTTCTGGTTCGGGCTTGTAGAGGACATCGTCGGTAACCACCTGGTCTCTACGGATGTCAACGATTTCCCCGGCCTCACCCAGGAGGATAGGGCGATCCTCAGCGGCAGAACCATGCTGGTGAAAAAGGCAACCCCCATGCCCGTTGAATGTATCGTGCGCGGCTATATAACCGGCTCCGGCTGGAAGGATTACCAGAGAAGCGGCAGCCTCTGCGGCATACCGATAACTGAGGGTCTACAGGAGTCTCAGCGCCTGCCACAACCCATCTTCACCCCAAGCACCAAGGCCGATACCGGACATGACATCAACATCTCTCTTGAGGAGACCGCCTCTATTGTCGGCAGGGAGATGGCCGATAATCTCAAGAGACTGAGCATCGATATCTATAACAGGGCAGCCACCCACGCACAATCCAGGGGGATCATCATAGCCGATACGAAGTTCGAGTTTGGCCTCTGCGATGACAAGTTGCTCCTCATCGATGAGGTCTTGACACCGGATTCCTCGCGGTTCTGGCCGGCTAAGGACTACGCCCCGGGACGCGGTCAGGACAGCTTCGACAAGCAGATAGTCAGAGACTACCTGTTGACTTTGAACTGGGCTCAGACCTATCCAGGCCCAGCGCTTCCCGATGACATTATAGCAAAGACCACCGACAGATACAGACAAATATTGGAGATACTAACATCCCCCTCCCCTACATAACAAGATAAAGAAAGCGAGGGGGCGGCTCCGCCCCTTTCTTTCCCTCTACTTGTATATAATTAATTATGGGCAGGTACTTATAATCCAGCTTACCTGTGAGCATGTAGATAATAACCTTTAGGCTTTTAAAAGCCTCGTTTATCATATCTCTATCCTAAACTCGCACCACTGACCGATATTTCTTACAGTAATGCTGCCTTTCATACCCTTCTCTATGATAATCCTGGCAATGTATAAACCAAGCCCTGTCCCTCTTGATTTATGTTTGGTCGTAAAATATGGGTCAAATATCTTGCTAATAATGTCCTTACTCACTCCACCACCGTTGTCCATGATAGTTATCACTATCTTGCCATTGTCAAGGTCTCTGTATGTCTTTATTTTGATGGTGCCGTTAGTAATACCACGATCTTCAAACACATCCTTAATGTTTGTCAATATGTTCAGGATGACTTGAGAAAACTCATTAGTTAAAAGATTTGCTGTCAGTTCTTCATCAAACTCCCTATATATTATAACACCCTGAAGTTTAAATGCCCCTTTTATAAGCGATAGCGCGTTGTTTATCTCCTCTGAGAGCCTGCATTGCGTTTTCTGTGAGGTATTCATATAATAATTTCTGAATTTGTCTATGGTGTCTGATAATCCCATCAGTTCGTTCATAATGGCCTTGATATTTTCGTTCAAATACTCATCATTCAACTCTCTTTGTAAATACGCTTCTTTTATGTCTTGCGCTAAAAGACCTATTACAGTCAGTGGTTGTCGCCATTGATGGGCAATATTAACCAACAACTCACCCATTGCTATGTGCCTGGATTGTTCATACATTAATTGGTCTTTCTCTCTGTTCTTTTCGACTTCTTCCGACACCCTTTTCCTAAGATCAACTGTGAGTTCTCTTAATTCTTCCTCTATACGTATTTGTTCTGTTATGTCCCTTGATATTATACACAGCATCTTACGCCCTTTATATGTAAAAGTGCTTAAACTTATCGCTACAGTAAATATTGTTCCATCCTTTTTCTTGTGTAATCTACGATTTACCCTTGCACTTCCTGTGGCCCTAGCAGTCTCTACAGCTTGTAAGGTTCTTTCAGGTTCAGCCGTTACAATCATTGTATTCCTCCCAATCATTTCTTCTTTGCTGTACCCGTAAAGATTGCTCCAGGCATCATTGGCATCTATATACTCAAACGTCTCTGCATCAGAAAGGAATATAGCGTCATTTTCATACATAAAGAGCAGTCTGTATTTCTCCTCACTTTCCTGCAATACCTTTTCCATTGCCTTGCGTTCAGATATGTCCTCTAATAATGTCACAAAATACTTGACTGACCTATCTTCATTACGTCTGCAATTTACCCAAAGTTTTGTATATAATATGCTGCCATCCTTTCGGACAAAGCGCTTTTCCAGCTCGTAGCCATCCATATCCCCTTTGAGTACTTGATTGAACAAGACTAAATCAGATTCTATGTCTTCTCTATGTGTGATTTTAACCCACGTCATCTTCGTTAGTTCTTCTTTTGAATATCCGAGCATCTCACACAGTCTATGATTTACATCTATCCACCCTTTCTCAACGGATGTTATGGCTATGCCAATGGTGCTAAAATCAAATACGGCATGTAACTGTTGCTCTCTCTCTAATAATTCAACCTCAGCCTCTAATCTTTTCTGTGAAGCTATTAGACTTGTTGCCATCTCATTAAAAGACCTTGATAAAAACCCCACTTCGTCATCGGAAGTAATAGTATTTACTATTTTAGATGTATCACCTTCTTTTATTTTTCTTGCTGCATCTGTAAGTCTAACAATGGGAGAGGTTATTGAACGGGAGACTATATACGATACTATCATGACTATTATCATTATGAAAACGGTAAACCATACATAGAGTTTACGTATATCAGAAAGGTGAAAAAATGCCTCGTCACTGTCTATCTTGACTACTAATCCCCAATCTGTTTCCTTGATATACCTTGTTGTTGCTATAATGTTTTTCCCTCTATAGTCAACAGCGTTGTAGAATGTATGTTCTTTTTTCAGTAATGCCTGTGTCATAATTATTTCTGTGCTTTTTTTGGGGACTGTAGTTCTTAGAGCTGACTTTGGATCAAATCTCGGAGGGACTATAAAAAGTGCATCTCCGTTTTTATCCCTTCTTGCGATGGTAGTTTCGGCCGTTTTCCCAAATCCCTCATAAATCTTTGTTCTAACTTCAAGCGACTTATTTGTCAGCTCTATCACCAATACGCCTAATATCCTCCCCTCATGTAGCAGAGGACATGAAAGGTAAGACAATACCTCATCTTTACTGTTGAGGGAGAAAACATCCATTGAGTAGCCATTCTTCCCCCTGATAAAGTATTCTTCTCCTGAAAGGTCTCTGCCGTTGTATGAGGCATTTGTAGATGCAACCACCCTTCCGTCCTGGTTTAGTATAGAGACTTCTCTAATATCCTTTATAGCTGCCTTTACTTCTGACAGAAATCCTATCATTATCTCCTGTTGCGATCTTTCACCTGTCTTCATATAGTTATCAAGCGCCACACGCATCGTAGGTCTGCTCGTTATGATATCCATCCTCTCTATATTCCGGGCTATGTAGCCTTCTACCCTGCCTTTTTGAAGATTGGCAACAGCATTTAATTTGTTGTTGACCTCTTCAATAATAATTGCCTTCGTATGATAGTACGATACAATGCTAACGGCACAGAGCGGCACTATGCACATCAGCATCAATACAATATTGGCCTTTTTAGATATCTTCATAAGCACCTCTCTGCTTTTGTGTCATAAGCTTTAGAATCAGTTCCACATTTACTAAGTACCTGCCCATAATTAATTATATACACGCAAGAGGGAGAGAAATTTGAAAAGTTATCCTTTATAAGTCCTTTATTTTCATCTCCCTATTGTATCATGCCTATCGGGAAAAAGTGAACACGCACGCGAGAGCTGTCTCCAGCAGTTGGACGGATTGCCGTGGAATAAGGTACACGGAGCTACGACCACAGCCCCCTCCTGTTTATTTTATGGCAGAAAATTTATTTACACAAAATTATGTCGTTTTTTTGTACAATATATCCTGAGTGTCACCATATAAAGGCAGAGGGCGATATTGTGCTACAGACTGACATCAAGGGGCTCAGACCTATCCCGGACCAACCCTGTCTGATGACATTGTGACAAAGACGACAGATAGATACAGACAAATATTGGAGATTTTAACTTAGGTAATATTATGGAAAAGAAACTCAACATGGTATGTGGCTGGTGCAAAAAGATAAGGGCTGATAACGTCAACTGGCAGACCGTAGAGGAGTTCTTCGCCTCCAGCGGCCTTGGCGATACAACGCACGGGATGTGTCCCGATTGCTCCGAAAAGATATTCCAAAAGAGGGTGTATCTCGAGAGCTACCAAAACATCTGTAAGGTGATCAGCTCCAGCATCTCCCTCAAGGAGGTGCTTAACCTCATCGTGACAAACGTGGTAAAGGTCATGAACGTCAAGGCATGTCTGTTGAGGCTGATAAACAAGAAGTCGAGGACCCTGGACGTTGCCGCCTACTTTGGTCTCAGCGACGAGTACGTAAACAAGGGCTCTGTCGGGATCGACAAGAGCGTAGAGGACGCCCTATCGGGTAACCCCGTGTCGGTGTACGACATAACCCTCGATGAAAACTCCAAGTACCACAAGGCGGCAGTGCATGAGGGCATCCGCAGCATCGTCTCCATCCCGCTGAGGTTTAAGGACGAAATCATTGGCGTCTTGAGGATGTACATATCGGAGCCGCGCGACTATACCGAGGAAGACCTCAAGTTCGTCTCTGCCATAGCCGAACAGGCAGCCATCGCGATAATGAACGCAACGGTCTTTGAGACCATCGTCTCTCGGGAAAAGAGATACCTGAGCCTATTTCAGGAGATATCCAAGGCGGTCAGCTCCTCGCTTAACCTCGAGGAGGTACTCAGCATGATAGTAAGAAAGATACCAGAGGCAATGCAGGTAAAGGCCGCCAATATCAAACTCGTTGACGATAAATCAAAAAAGATAAAGCTGGCCGCCTCCTTTGGCCTCAGCGATAAGTTCCTGGCAAAGGACCCCGTCACAGAGGGTATAAATATATCAGAGGCGTTGAGCCATCTGTACAAGCAGACCTCGTCTCTGCCCTTTCTCAAGGAACAAGACATGCACCTGCTCGATGGCCTGAGCTATGTCCCCGAGACCATCTACGACGCAACAACAGACCCAAGGATACTAAACAAGAAAGACATGATCGATGAGGGCATAAAAAGCATCCTCACCGTCCCCATAATAGTCAGACACAAGTTGATAGGCGTCCTTAAGCTCTTTTCAGGATGGTACAGGAATTTCACGGAACAGGAGATCGATTTTGCCGCCTCACTGGCTGCCCAATGCGGTATAGCAATAGAAAACGCCAGGATGTATGAACAGAGATACGTCGAACTGACGTACCTTAAAACCCTGCAGGAGACGACAAAACTCCTGAGTAAGACAACGGATTTCCACGAAATCCTGAGACTCATAGTGCGCAAGATACCAGAGATAACGCACACCAAGGCAACAACCATCAGGCTCATCGATCCCAATACCAAGCAGTTAGAGCTGATGGCCTCCTCCGGGCTTAGTCAGAACTACCTCGCCAGAGGGAGTGTGGTCTTTGAGGAGAGCGTAAAGTTGGCCCTCAGCGGTAAACCGGTGGCTATCTACGACGCCACAAATGACCCACGCATCATCTATAACAAAGAGGCCGCAAAGGAAGGGATCAAGAGTATGCTTGTCGTCCCCCTGATGCTCTATGACGAGGTCATAGGCGTGCTGAGGATGCTGACAGACCAACACAGGGTCTTTACACAGCAAGAGATAGACTTTGCCATGGCCCTCGCCGAGGAGGCCGCAATCGCTATTGAAAAGACCAGATTTCACACAAAAGCCACTACATAGGAATAACCACAATGCCAACCCTGACAGCACTCAACAAAATAACCGCATACCTGAAAATGATAAAGTTCTCCCACAGCATATTTGCCCTACCCTTTGCCTTTACCGCGGCCATATTAGCAGCCAATGGGTTGCCGTCCTTAAGGCAGGGGCTGTGGATAGCCGTTGCTATGGTTGGCGCACGTTCGGCGGCTATGGGACTCAACAGAGTCGTCGATAGAAAGATAGACGCCCTCAATCCACGCACCAGCGCCCGCGAGCTGCCCACTGGCGCTATAAGCGTCACGGATGCCAGGCTGTTTGTTGCTTTATCGACGATGGTGTTTGTCGCTGCGGCGTACATGCTAAACCCTCTATGCCTTAAGCTATCGCCACTGGCCATAGGGATCATCTTTTTCTACTCATACACAAAGAGGTTTACGTGGGTGTGTCACCTCGTCCTTGGGGTGGCCATTGCGCTGGCGCCTCTGGGGGCGTGGATTGCAATCAGGGGGGAGTTGTCGTATCAGATACTGCCTCTGGTTGTTGCGGTTGTCTTCTGGCTTGCCGGGTTTGATACCATCTATGGACTACAGGATATAGACTTCGATAAGTCTCACGGCCTATACTCCATCCCTCAGCGCTTTGGCGTGCACAGGGCATTGATCATTGCCAGGGGCTTTCATGTGGTCTCGTGCCTGTTGCTGGCGCTCACGGGTGTTGTCTTTCACCTGGGGGTTGTTTACTATGCGGGGCTGGTTGCCGTGGCCCTGTTCTTCTGGTACGAGCACGCCATCATAAGCAGGGATGACTTAACCAGGATCAATATAGCCTTCTTTAACGCAAACGGCTACATAAGTCTGACCGTCTTTGTCTTTGTCCTGATAGAAAAATCCTTGTAAGAAGAAAGAAAAAAAAGGGGAGCGGCGCTGCCTTCTTTACCGCTCAAGGCACGCTCCTGGTTCTTTGCCGCTCAAGGCACGCTCCTGGTTCTTTACCGCCCTCTTTTTTTCTTCTTCTCTCTCCTATAGCAACTGCAGGGCTGCCTCTGTGACTTCCTCCGGGGTGATAGAGACCAGACATTGCACGCCTATCTTGCAGGGGGGTGTGTAGCCAAATCTCGTGCAGGGGCTACAGCTCAGACCGGCGTTTATCACCCTGTGCCTCTTGCCACGAGGGGCCCACTTGAGCTGTATCCCTGAGCCAAAGAGCGAAACCGTCGGCGTACCCACACCCACCGCTATGTGCAACAGACCAGAATCGGCGCTTATCAACACCCTCGACAACCTCAACACCGACGCACTCTGCACGAGGGTCGTCCTGCCGGTGAGATCGATGCTCCTGCCACAGCGCTTTACGATCTCAACGGCGTCGGCCTTGTCCGAGGCTGCCCCCACGATCACCGGGATGTAACCCCTGTCGCTGAGGTTGCTGGCGACCTTGCCGTAGTTATGCCCTCCCCACCTCCGCTCCCTCACCGAGGCGCCAGGAAAGATCGCCACAAGCCTATCCAGTTCAACCTCCGGCAACGACAACACACCTGCAATGTCCGCATCAAGCTCGATAAATGGCGCGCCATGATCAAAGGTGAACGGTTGCCCTGTCAGGGGGGCGATCAGGTTTGCAAAGAGCACGGCCTCGTATTCGTCGTGGCTGTAAACCGCCCTGTGGTTAAAGAGCGTGCCGCGGTTGTTGGTGTCAAACCCCAGTCTGATGGGTGCCCGCGTTAAAGCCGATACGATGGCCGAAAGACAGTGCCACTGCTCCGTGTCGATCACAACGTCGTAGTGGTTGCCCAGGCACCTGATCAAATCAATCCCTCTGTCGTAGAGGTAGGTACGGCTTACGGCGGCACTCATGACGAAGACGCCGGCATTTCTGCCCTCGCACAGGACATCGATCGATGCCCCCGGAAGTGCCTGCTTTACATGGCTAATGCTCGGCAGCAACAGGACGGCGTCACCGATCCCTCCTGGGCGTATAAACAACACGTTTCGCATGTTCGTTGGCGACCCCTTGCGTCCCCTTGCAAGCCTGCGGGTCAGAGGCACCAGCGGTCTGCCAATTGCGGCGTCGAGCCTCTTTAAAAGCTCTGTCCTATTCATAAGAAGAAGAAAAGAAGCAGTTGATTGTGATACTACCGTATCTATAACACATCGCCTGTATTATACCATAAGGGCACCATGCATAAGGCTCTTGCTATTTTCATGCGCGGGGGCTATTTTTTTTAAAGGTTGATAAAACATCACCATAGTCAATAATTTGACACTGTGGGGGGGCTTGGCTGATAAAGTGTTTCATTTTCTTTGTTGTTTATCTATGGGTACGTTATTTGATATAATAGAATTAAATGAGTTACGTTAAAGTTAGATAGGAGGGTTTGATTTAATGGCTGATGAAGATGATGCCGCAGGCGAGGGGACACAGGGGCCGGATAGTAAAAAGTCCAAGGCAAGTGTGAAGTTAATTATTATCGTTGTCGGTATCCTGTTAATTGTTGCTGGTGGAGGGTTTTTTGCATACACTAAGCTGATGGGTAAGAAAGATGGCGCTGGTCATGAGGGTAGCGCTGGCCACGAGGCAAGTAAGAAACAGGAGGAGGGTCCTCCTGTGCTTGTAGCGCTTGATCCCTTTGTGGTCAACCTTGTCGATAACGGGAGGTACATGAAGGTAACCATACAGGTGGAACTAGCCTCCAAGCATGATGAGGCAAATATCAAGGACAGGGTGCCTCAGCTCAGAGACGCTATACTGTTTTTACTAAGCGGTAAGTCGTTGGAGTCGGTGTCGGGTTCTGAGGGGAAATTGCAATTGAAGGAGGAGATGTTGTTTAAGCTCAATCAGACTATCGGGAGCGAGGTTATAAAGAGCGTTTATTTTACGGATTTTGTGGTGCAATGAATAAGATACTCTCACAAGACGAAATAGACGCACTGTTAAAGGGCGTCCAGGCAGGTGCCATTGAGACGGAAGCAGGAGCGGGCGAGGATATCGATGCAAAGATATATGACCTCACCAGTCAGGAACGCATCATCAGGGGCAGGATGCCTGGGCTTGAGATAGCCAATGAGCGCTTTGCCAGGTTTTTCAGAAACTCTATCTCAACCATTATAATGAAGTTTGTCGATGTCAACATCCACGGTGTTGAGATGATGAAGTTTAGCGAGTTTATGAAGACGCTGCCCCTGCCCTCCAGTATAAATATATTCAAGATGGAGCCATTAAAGGGGTATTCGTTGTTTGTGATAAGCGCTCCGGCTGTCTTTGCCTTTGTGGAGTACTTTTTTGGGGCGACAACGGCGCGCAATACGAAATCGGAGGGCAGGTATTTCACTCCAATAGAGCAACGGATCATCAAAAAGGTAGTCAGCATGGTGCTGAAGGACTTTGCCCTTGCCTGGAGGGGCCTTGCCAACGTCCAACCCGAACACGTTGGCTCCGAGATGAACCCCCAGTTTGTCACCATTGTGACACCCACGGAGGTCATTATCAAGGTAGAGGTACACATAGAGGTGGAGGACTTCACCGGCAAGATGTATTTCTGCATACCATACTCGATCATAGAGCCCGTGAAGGAGAAGCTCTACTCGGGCATACAGGCCGAAAAGATGGAGATCGACCAGAGATGGATCAATCGACTCCGAGACATTCTCCTGGACTCCTATGTGGATGTCAGCGTGGAGCTGGGTAATATGGAACTCACGGTGGAGGACTTGTTGAGTATGCGCATAGGGGATGTCATAAGCGTGGGGAAATCGTTGACGGATGAGCTGGTGCTGAAGATTGAGGGTATCCCGAAGTTTAAGTGTATCACGGGTGTCAGAAGAGGGGCTCAGGCAGTAAAGATATTAAGTATTATCAAGGATTAAGGAGGCAATTGGATGGAAGCGCTTAAGGCGGATTTTCAGGAGTTTGGCATTGGAGACAGCGAAGGAGGGATGAGGGATATAAAGTTCCTCCTTGACGTACCGCTTACTGTAACGGTAGAGATAGGCAAGACAAAGATGTTGATCAACGACCTGTTGCAGTTGGGTCAGGGCTCTGTCGTGGAGCTTGACAAGCTCGCCGGCGAGCCAATGGAGATGCTCATCAACAGCAAGGTCATCGCAAGGGGCGAGGTGGTCGTCGTCAACGAAAAGTTTGGCATAAGGCTCACGGATATCGTCAGTCCCACCGACAGACTAAAGCAGCTCAAGTGATGGATGTCCTGCTTCAGATGCTCCTGGCCCTTGGCGGCGTGGTCTTGCTTATATATGGTATCGCCTACGTACTAAAGAAAAGACAGAAGAAGGCAGGTCTTATCAATATCCTGGATTATGTGTCTTTTGGGCCGAAAAAAGGCATCGCGGCCGTGAAGGTTGGCGCAGAGGTGTTGATCGTTGGGGTCACACCTACCGACTTCAGGCTGCTTACAACCTTAACCGGAAAAAATCCCTTAAATCTGGACGAGGAAGGCAGGTATGAACAACAACGTATTTAACATAGACCATCCTCTGATATCGATGTTTGTCCTTATCAGCTTCTTGTCGGTTGTGCCATCGATGCTTGTGATGTTTACGTCTTTTACGCGTGTTGTCATTGTGTTGTCCTTCCTGAGACAGGCCATCGGCGCACAGCAGATACCGCCAAACGTTGTGGTCATCGGGCTGTCAATATTTATAACGCTGTTTGTAATGAGCCCCATTATAGACGTCCTGGCAAAGGACTCGATAACCCCGCTGATCGATAAAAAAATAACCCTCGGCGAGGCCTTAAAACGCGCCGAAGACCCCGTCAAGGGCTTTATGCTCCGGCAGACAAGGGAGAAAGACCTGGCGTTGTTTATGAGACTGTCAAAGATGGATACACCCCAGAAACCAATGGATACGCCTATCAAGATCGTTGTGCCCGCCTTTGCAATCAGCGAGCTTAAGACGTCCTTCGAGATGGGCTTTTTGTTGTACCTGCCCTTTATTATAATAGACATGGTGGTGGCCAGCGTGATGCTCTCCATGGGTATGATGATGGTGCCCCCGGTGATGATCTCTCTGCCCTTTAAACTCCTGCTGTTTGTCCTAGTTGATGGCTGGAACCTCGTAGTGGGTACGCTGGTGAGGAGCTTTCAATGACAGTAGAGATCGTAAGGGACATCTCCGCTGAGGTGTTTAAGACGCTGCTGATGGTGGCCGGCCCGATGCTCATGGTGAGCATGGTGGTTGGCCTGCTGGTGAGCTTCTTTCAGGCCATTACCCAGATACAGGAATTTACCCTTACCTTCGTCCCAAAGATACTAGCCGTCTTTGCCTGTATCTTCATCCTGATGCCGTGGCTGGCCCGTACCATGATCCACTTTACGGTCACCCTAATAGAAAAACTGCCGGAGTACGCCAAATGATGGATTTCCTGATTATGGATATGGATGTAATTTATAAGAGTAGGATTGAGCATTATGGGGTCAAGGGCACTGGTGCCCTTGCAGGGGGGGTCGAGGGGGGGGCAGCGCCGCCCCCCTTCTTTGCCTTTGAAGATGCTTATGAATAACAATCTGATGGAGCTGATCAACTCGGCGCTTGTCTCCAGGCAGATAGCGAAGTTTGTGTTTATACTGCTGCGGGTGAGTATCTTTATGGCGATGATACCGTTGTTTAGCACCAAGAACTCACCGGCGCAGTTTAAGCTCGCCATCGCGGTGGCCCTGGCGTTTGTGCTGACGCCGGTGGTGCAGTTTGAGGTAAAAGAGGGTAATTACTTTGGCCTGATAGCACGGGAGATCATACTGGCGATGCTCATGGGCAGCGCCGTGAGACTTGTCTTCGTCGCCGTGGAGATGGCAGGCCAGATGATGAGTAACGGCATGGCCCTCTCTATCGCAACCAGCTTTGACCCCGAGTTTGGTCAATCCGCGGAGATATCCAGGCTGTTTAGCATCCTGGTAACGCTCCTGTTCTTTGCCATTAATGCCCACCACGACGTCATATACATATTCGCAAAGAGCTTTGAGATCATACCCCCTGGTCAGGTAAACATCAATGCCATGATGATAAACGAAATATTTGGCGGCTTTAAGGTCTTTATCATTGCCATCAAGATGGGGGCTCCGGTGATGATCGTAATGGTGGTGTTGAACTTCCTGCTTGGGTTTCTGTATAAGGCCTCACCGCAGATAAACATATTCTTTGTGAGCTTCCCACTGTTTATCTTCGTAGGCTTTGCGATCATGATACTGTCCGTGCCCACCTTCTTTCAGTTAGCAATCGGCGTGATCGAGGACATGAAATATGAAATGCACAAGATTCTCCAACTGGGTAAGGTGTAATGCCAGAACAAGACGAGAGATCGGAACAGGCCACGCCGCGGCGGCGGCAGAGGGCAAGAGAGAAGGGACAGGTCGCCAAGAGCCGTGAGGTCACCTCCCTGGCAGGTATGGCAGGCGTGTTGTTGGTGCTGCACTTTGGCGGTAACTATGTCTTTACCGGCATGTCAGATATGCTCACCAAGTTTCTCAGCTTCCAGTATGGGATGGACCCCTTTACCGCCACGAGGGTTGCCCTGGTAAAGGTCATTACACTGCTTATGCCTTTCTTCGTCACCGTCATGGCGTTGGCGGTGTTCTCTGACGTTGCCCAGGTGGGGTTCTTCCTTAAGCCACTGGAGTTTAACCTCGCCAAGCTCAACCCGCTGAGTGGCCTGCAGAGGTTGTTCTCTTTTAACGGCCTCATTGATTTCTTAAAGTCGTTGCTGAAGTTTCTGGCCGGCGGGATTATCTTCTATCAGGTGATTAAACATGATATCTACAAACTGCCCTACGTCTCGACGTTGGATTTCAGGGAGCTAGCCACAACAGCGGTGGATTTTTTAAAGGAGGCCCTCCTGTATGGCTTTTTGTATCTGTTTATAGTGGCCGCGGTAAGCTATATCTTTGAGAAATGGAGGTTTGAGAAATCCATCAAGATGAGCAAGGAAGAGATAAAAGAGGAATTTAAGGAGACCGAGGGCGACCCAAAGGTAAAGTCAAGGATCAGGAGCATCCAGAGAGAACAGGCAAGGAAACGTATGATGGCAGAGGTGCCCAAGGCCACCGTGATCATAACAAACCCCACGCACCTGGCCGTCGCCCTGAGATACAATGACAAGGAGATGGCCGCCCCAAAGATAATCGCAAAGGGCAGCGGCTACGTCGCCGAAAGGCTCAGGGAGATCGGAAAGGAACACAAGATACCGATAGTTGAAGACAGACCCCTGGCCAGGACACTGTTTAAGCTCGAGGTCAATAGCTTCATCCCGCCTGAACTCTACAAGGCAGTCGCAAAGATATTGGCCTACATATTCAGAATCAGGAGCGTCGCATGACAAACATCGTGGCCATAAGGGAAAGAAAGAAGGGGGGCGGCTCCGCCCCCCCCTCAGCCCCCCCCTGCAAGGGCACCAGTGCCCTTGACCCCTTAATGCTCAGGGTTGTGCCGTGGTTCTTTTGGTTCATAGTTCGGCCAAAAAGAAGTGCTATTGAACCCTTAATTTTTATTTTACTTGTAATCAATTTTATTGTAGAGAGGGGGAGAAATCATTGAATATGGATTTTGTGTTAAGGTTATTGAGAGAAAGGGCTGAGGTTCTGGTCTCAGTGGCGGTGGTGGCGATATTGGGGGTGATGCTCTTGCCGTTGCCTCCGATCCTGCTTGACCTGTTGTTGTCGATATCGATAGCGCTTGCGGTGGTGATAATCATCACCAGTGTGTATGTACAGAAGCCGCTTGATTTCTCCGTATTTCCAACTCTATTGCTGATAACCACGTTGTATCGTCTGTCGCTCAACATTGCCTCGGCGAGGTTGGTCTTGTTAAAGGGGCATGAGGGGATAGATGCCGCCGGGACGGTCATTATGTCTTTTGGTAACTTTGTGGTTGGCGGTAATTATGCCGTTGGTCTTATCATATTTTTGATACTGGTGATAGTCAACTTTGTGGTTATCACAAAGGGTTCTGGTAGGATAGCCGAGGTTGCGGCGAGGTTTACCCTGGATGCCATGCCCGGCAAGCAGATGGCCATTGATGCCGATCTCAATGCCGGTCTGATAAACGAAAAGGATGCCAGACGCAGGCGTGAGACCATAGCTCAGGAGGCGGACTTCTATGGCGCAATGGATGGTGCAAGCAAGTTCGTCAGAGGGGATGCCATAGCGGGTCTTATCATAACGGCCATAAATATATTTGGCGGTCTGATAATAGGGGTCCTGCAGAGGGGAATGCCCATCATGGATGCGCTAAAGACCTATACGATCCTGACCGTTGGCGATGGCCTGGTGACACAGATACCGGCGTTGCTTATATCCACTGCGGCCGGTATAGTGGTCAGCCGTGCCGGCAAGGACTCCGACATGGGGCAGGACATAGCCAAGCAGGTGTTGATCAATCCTAAGGCGTTGTTTACGACCTCGGGTATACTGTTTGCCCTTGCCATGGTGCCGGGTCTGCCGCACCTGCCGTTTCTACTCATAGCGTCATCGGCGGCTGGTTTTGCCTATCTGGTGGGTACGATCGAAAAGAAGGAGGCCGCGGCGGCTGCGGCGCCCAAGGAGGCCATCGCGGAGGAGCCCAGGATCGAGAGCTTCCTTGAGCTTGACCCCCTTACGCTAGAGATCGGCTATGGGCTAATCCCCCTGGTGGAGGAGACCAAGGGCGAGCTGCTGTCCAAGATAAAGGCAATGAGGAGACAGGTGGCCAAGGAGATAGGCTTTGTCATCCCTCCCGTTCATATACGCGATAATCTTCAGTTGAGACCCCATGAGTACAGCTTTATGATCAGGGGGATAGAGATAGCGCGCAACGAGGTCATGATGGGCTACTGGCTGGCTGTGGCCGCCGATGAGGCGGAAAAGATAGAGGGAGTCCCCGCCAGGGAACCAGCCTTTGGACTGCCCGCCTACTGGATAGATGAGCAAACCGTCCAGAGGGCCCAGGTGGAGGGCTACATGGTGGTGGATACGCCAACCGTGATCGCCACACACCTGACCGAGCTGATCAGGAAGTCCAGTTGGGAGCTCCTGAGTCGCTCCGAGGTACAGAACATCCTCGATAACGTGTCCAAGAGCTATCCCAAGCTCGTTGACGAGCTGATCCCCGCGCACATTACCCTGGGCGGGGTGCAACGCATACTCCAGGGCCTGCTAAAAGAAAGGGTGCCCATTAATGATATAATAAGCATACTGGAGACCGTGATCGACTACGCCCCATCGGTAAAGGACACGGAGATGCTTACAGAGCTGGTGAGACAGTCACTATCACGACATATCACCAAGCAGTACTCCACCCAGGATGGCAACGTGCCGGTCTTTACCCTGGACCCAAGGTTTGAGACCATGCTCTCTAGGAGCGTGCAGACCGGAGAGGCTATAAACCCGGACGTGGTCAACAGGATAGTGAGAGGGATTGAAAACCTGATAAACAGCGACAGCTTTAAAGGCGTTCAACCGGTAATACTGTGCTCCTCGCATGTGAGGAGATATCTAAGGAAACTTGTGGAGAAATTTATACCATCGGTGGTGGTGCTGTCCAACGCGGAGATTTCCTCTACGGCAAGACTATACTCATTAGGAGTGGTAAGGTATGAAGATTAAGAAATATCAGGCTAAGACCTTCGCGGAGGCCCTCGTGTTAGTCAAGAAGGAACTTAGCGAGGACGCCATAATCCTCTCAACGGAGGAAAAAGGCGGAGACAACCCCTTTGTCGAGGTAACAGCAGCCGTTGACTACGACATCAATAAAATAAGACCCCTAAACGACAAGAGAGAGGTACAAAAAAGTCACCTCAAAAAAGACACCACCAACACGGCCAGGACAATGCCCCCAGAGCCTCCCGCGCCTCTCCCCACGCCTATACCCACTTCACAGGCCCCAAGGCCCGTCCAGGACAAGTCCCCTAAGGAACAACCACCGGTAAGGCCCGACACAACCATCGTGGACCCCAAGATAAAGATAGCAGAGTCATACACCGCAGACTTCAAACACCTGGTCAAACGACTCACCGAGGATATCAAGGGCGAAATAGAAGGCCTCCGGGACACCCTCCAGGATATGAAAAACCTCGGCTATGAGATGGCCCTCCCACCAAAAAAGAGAATGTTGCTATACTTTCTCAGAGAGAGGTCTATTCGAGAAGAATATGCTATACTATTATGCGAGAAGGCACGGGACGTAAACGATGTGCTACCACTGTTGCTGGCCAGCCTGAAGGTCAAGAAACGAGGCAGCGACATGAAGGCCATCATGCTCCTGGGACCAACGGGCGTTGGTAAGACCACTACCGTTGCCAAGCTCGCCGCCAACTCCATAAAGGAAGGCAAGAAGGCGGCTATCATAAACCTGGATACCTACAGGATAGGCGCGGTAGAACAGGTGAGGATATATGCCAGGATACTTGGGATACCGCTGTCGGTAGTCACAAACACAAAGGAGCTAAAGAGCAACCTGATGAGATACGCAGAGACCAAGGACGTTATCTACATAGATACCACGGGCAGAAGCCCCAAGGACGAGGAATACATAGAGGGCATAGGCGATATATGTCAGACCGAGGTGCCCCTTGAACTGCACCTCATAATGAGCGCCAACAGCGATGACGAATTCCTGACGGAGGCATACAAGTATTACAGAAAGCTCCCGATAAACTACCTGGGCTTCACAAAGGTGGATGAGGCCGTGAGGTTTGGCTCCATCTACAACCTCCTGATGACTTACCAGAAGCCTATCGCCTACCTGACCACAGGTCAAAAGGTCCCCGACGATATAGAGTTTGCCACGGTGGACCTCCTGGCTAACCTGATCCTGAAAAAAGGGGGACTGTAGATGTCTATCCTAGGACAATCCCATGTAAGGACAATCGCTGTGGCAAGCGGTAAAGGAGGTATTGGTAAGACCAATGTTGTGGCCAACCTGGCCATAGCGCTCCAGAAGCAGGGCCGCAAGGTACTTATACTGGATGCCGATCTGGGGCTAAGTAATATCGATGTGTTGCTGCACCTGGCGCCAAGGTATAACATACAGCATGTGCTGGAAGGCGATATGAAACTCAAGGACATAATGGTGGAGGGACCATATGGGATAAAGATACTGCCCGCTACCTCCGGGGTTCAGGAGATGACCGCCCTGGACGAGTTTCAGAGGCTGAGATTCCTGGAGGAATTCGAGTCACTCGAGGAAGATATAAATGTGCTCCTGATAGATACGGCAGCGGGGATATCGGAAAACGTGGCCTTTTTCTGTATAGCCGCCCAGGAGATAATCATCGTGACCTCCCCCCAACCCACTGCCATCACCGATGCCTACGCGCTGATAAAGGTGCTCTATACGAGGTATCAGGAAAAAAGCCTCAGCGTCCTTGTCAACTCCGCAACCGATGAGACCGAGGCAAAAGAGGTATTTAACAGACTGTTCAAGACGGTTGAGCAATTTTTACACATATCGCTGGACTATCTGGGCTTTATCCCCTTTGACGATGCCGTCACCAAGTCGGTAATGAAGCAGAGGGCATTCGTTGATGCCTTCCCCGACTGCAAGGCCGCCAAAAAGATCACGGAGCTGGCTGAAAAGCTCTTAAGCAGGTCAAGGATCAGGGTCAAGGGGTCGTTGCAATTCTTCATAGGCAATCTCCTGAAATCCTCATCCGCCGAGCTGGAAAAAAAATGACAATTACCACAAAGGCCTATAAACCTGAGATCAGCAACGATCAAAGGGAGGTGATCATAAAGGACTTCCTCCCCTTTATCAAGTATACAGCCTTTAGATTGTTAAACCGGATACCGCCCCAACTCACCGTGGACGACCTCATAAGCGTCGGCATTATAGGCCTCTTGGACGCCATAGACAAATATGACCCCAACAAGTCCAAACTCAAGACGTATGCCGAGTTCAGGATCAAGGGGGCAATGCTCGACGAACTAAGGAGCTTTGACACGGCATCAAGGTCGCTCAAGGAGAAGGTCTGCGAGCTCAAGGGCGTGTTCATGAAGGTTGAAAGAAGGCTGGGCAGGGCCCCCGAGGATGAAGAGGTGGCCCAGGAGCTTAATATCTCCCTGGATGATTACTATAAGATACTCAAAGACGCCGACAGCGTAATCACGCTGAGATTTGAGGACTTTAGCGGTAAACTCTCCGGCGGCGATGATATCAACATGGTGGATAACATACCGGATACCTCCGGTAAGGACCCGCTTACCCGCTTGATAGAAGTGTCTCAGCGCAACACCCTCGCCAACTTGATCGACGAGCTGCCACACAAGGAAAAAATGGTGCTATCCCTGTACTACTGGGACGAACTGACGATGAAGGAGATCGGCAAGGTACTCAGCCTCTCAGAAGGCCGAGTGTGTCAACTGCACAGCCAGGCAATACTGAGGATGAAGGCAAAACTCACGGCCAATAACCCCCTCTGATATGATAGGAAAGAGAAAGAAGGGGGGCGGCGCTGCCCCCCCCTCAGCCCCCCCCTGCAAGGGCACCAGTGCCCTTGACCCCATAAAATGTAACTGTCCACATGAAAAATTTTACACCACCTCTTTCCTTTTACTGTGAGAAATTAATATAATATACATCAAACTATATTTATGTTGCAGGCAAAAAAACTCTATTCGTTGATTAGGAAACTAGGGGGCCCGAATCCCTCTGAGAGGCGAACCGCGGCCACAATACTCTCTGAGGGTGATGAGAGGGCCATCTATCCGCTGATCAAGGCGCTCTCCGATGCCAACGCGGCCGTGCAGGAGGCCGCCATGCAGTCGCTCATACAGATAGGGGGCGAGATGGTGGCCTATATGACCATACCAGTGTTGAGAAAGGGACCGGCGCAGAGAAATGCCGCTATGGCGATCCTCAGGGAGCTGGGTAAGGCCACAGTCCCGCTCTTGTACAGCCTGTTAAGTGACAGAGACCACGATATCAGGAAGTTCGCCCTTGACCTCATGGGCGATATAAAGACCGACGTGGAGGTCGATAAGGTACTGCCATTGCTTAAGGACCCCAATGCAAACGTGCGGGCTGCCACATGCCGCACCCTCGGTATGCTAAACAACAGACGCGCCATAGAACACCTTGAGACAGCCCTGCACGACACAGAGGAATGGGTAGTGGTTGCAGCCCTTGAGGCCATCGGCAGCATGATGGCCGAGGGGGCAGTGGGCTCTATCTCCCAGTTGTTTAAAGGCAACTCAAACCTGATAACATACGCAGCCATTGAGACGCTAGGCAAGATACCATCAAAGGAGTCCAGGGAGGCCCTGATCTATTGTATCCAAAACCTGGATAGCTTTAACAGGGGCGTGGCGGTCAAGAGCCTGGTCAACATCGGTATTGAACCCGACATGGGGTATATCTCCGATGAGCTGCTCAATATGCTAAACAGCGCCGATTGGGAGGAAAGGCTAACGGCCATAAAGGGGCTGAAGGTTCTAAAGGAAAAGAGGGCCATTCTAACGCTCATAGAGCTGGCCGGCTCCCTGGATACATCGTACCCCGAACAGGAGGAACGCTACCGTGTCGTCCTTGATGGGATCGTTGAGGTTGCTGACTGCGATAGCCTGATAAGTATACTCAGGGAAAAGGTCACAATACGCTTCAGGGCCAAGACCATGCTGGTAGAGCTGCTTGGCAGGCTCAAGTGTAATGCTGCTACGCAGGAGCTTATAGACCTCTTGCGAGGCCCATTCAGGGATATCAGGCGCGGCGCGGCCAAGGCCCTGGTCAGCATCGCCGACGAGCGCTGTGTTGATGCCCTGATAGATGCGCTAAGGGACGATGACTGTCACATGAAACTACAGGTGGTCTATGCCCTGCGCAAGATAGGAAACCTCAAGGCCTATGAGCCTATCGCCGAACTGCTCAGAAATGAACGCTGCGATGACGTCATAGAAGAATCCGTCCAGGCCCTGCTGCACCTCGGCAGTGAGGACTTCCTGAAAGATATAAATGGATATCCCAATAACATAAAGACGTATGTCGCCAAATACAGCAAGGATATACAGTTGATCCTGAGGCTCTCTCACGACGTCAGTGAGGGTGTCAAGGCTACCGCCCTTGCGCGGTTGTCGTCGTTTAAGTCCATAGAGGCGCAAATGAGACTCGAGGAGGTAATAAACGACCCCAGCCCGCAGATCAGAAAGGTGGCCGTCATGGGATTGGGTCAGGCGGGAGTATTCTCGGAGGCGATGTTGAGCGCTATGCACGACGTAGATATGTGGGTACGGTTCTATGCCATAAAGGCAATCTCAACCTATCGCGCACATGAGCACCTCAACGACCTCATAGCCGCCTTATATGACCCCGAGCCCCTCGTGGTACTTGGCGCCATTGAGGCCCTTGTCAAGATCGGCAGCATAGACGCCTATAACGCCCTGCTCCCCATGAGGGAACACCCAAACAGCTCCGTTAGAATGAAGGCGGAGGAGGCCATACAATCTCTATGATGGTGCTCAAGGATGAGACCTTTAAAGACCTCAGAGACTTTATATATGATAACACTGGAATATATATACCAGATACAAAGAAGTATTTTATCGAAAACAGATTGTCCAAGAGACTCGAGGAAAAAAAGATCGGCAGCTACGAGGACTACTTCTATCTCCTGAAATATAACACGGATAAAAACGAGCTAAAGGTGCTTTATGACAAGATTACAACAAACGAAACGTTCTTCTTCAGGGAGCTCCAGCAGTTGGAGGTGCTGGTACAACAGGTGATACCCAGGATCAAGGAGGAAAGGAAAATACAGACGGTAAAGATATGGTCTGCCGCATGTTCAACGGGCGAAGAACCCTATACCATAGCAATGATGCTTATGGATAACCCCAAGACATGCTCGCTGAGACTTGACATGGTGGCCTCCGATATAAGCGATGTGGTAATAGAAAGGGCACAGCAGGCAACCTATGGTCAGTATTCCCTCAGAAATATACCAGAGCAGTATATGAAAAAATATTTTAAGCAAGGCGCCGGCACAAATTATACGCTCAATAGTGATGTCAGGACAAAGGTAAAGTTTATGCAATTAAACCTTCTCGATGATAAAAAGATCAGGGGCTTTCGTGAAATGGATGTAATATTTTGCAGGAACGTGCTTATTTATTTCGATAAAAAGGCCAAGTTAAAGGTCGTAACCAACCTGTACGAGTCCATGAAGACCGGTGGATATCTCTTTATAGGTATGGCCGAGAGCCTGCACGACATAACCCGTCTCTTGAGGCCACAAATACTTGGCAAGACGGTAGTATATCAGAAGGCTTAGAGTTTATATGGCGAGTGCGGGTGGTGCCAGTAGTCGCTGACTACCCGCACGGGCAATAAAAGGAGCAGAGTATGAAGATCATGATCGTAGATGACGATAGAACAACAAGAAAGATATTGGGGCTTTATCTGGTAAGCAGCGGGTATGAACCAGTATACGCCGAAAACGGACTCGACGCGATAGAGAAATTAGCCTACAACGAGGTAGACCTCATACTCACAGACCTGAACATGCCCTACATGGACGGCCTGGAACTGACTAGGACGCTCAGGGCAGACCCATCCTTTAAGTCTATACCCATTATGCTCATCACCACCGAGGATGACGATGTAGATAGGGAACTGTCCTTTGCGGCCGGCGCCAACGGCTATATGGTTAAACCCGTGACTGCAGAAGCAGTCAATAGAAATATAAAAAATATCCTAAAGAAATAACGATAAAATGGAGGTACGGTGTTATGGCGTATGATAAAAACATGAAGATCCTGGTAGTAGACGACTTTTCCACTATGAGAAGGATAGTGAAAAATATCCTGAAACAACTGGGATTTGACAAGATCGAGGAGGCAGAAGACGGCGAACAGGCCTTTACCAAACTCAAAAATGGCGCATTTGACTTCCTTGTCACCGACTGGAACATGCCTAACGTCTCAGGCCTGGAACTCCTCAAGAGGGTAAGAAGCGACGCAAAGCTAAAATCAATGCCCGTGCTTATGGTAACCGCCGAGGCCGAAAAAGAACAGGTGGTTGAGGCCGTAAAGGCCGGCGTAAACAACTACGTGATCAAACCCTTTACGGCTGACGTCCTTAAGGAGAAGATCGAAAAGATATTTGAGAAGATGGTAAAGAAGTAACCACATTGGGACACAAAAAAACCAATCCAGGAGAGCCAACAGCAGAGCCAATAACAGAGCCAATGAAGGGGATCCAATCCAGGGGAGCAAATGAGCCAGTACATAGGGTTTAATCTGGGCAGGGAGGAGTACGTAATCCCCATCCTGGTGGTGCAGGAGATCATGAAACCAGCACAGACAACCAAACTCCCCCATACGCCACAACATGTGCTTGGCATCATCAACCTCAGGGGAAAGACCATCTCGGTCATTGACCTAAAGAGAAAACTAGGCCTCTATAGCGACGACTCAGAATCAGGCGGTAACGTCATTGTTACCAACATAGGCAGGGTGACCTTTGGCGTCAAGGTGGATGCAATCACCGGTGTTATGAACATCGAAGAAGACGCCATCAAGAGGGATATAGAGCTCATCTGCAAAAAAGACACCGACGAATGCCTCAGAGGGGTCGCTAACCTCGGTGACAACAGAATGGTGCTCATCATTGACCTGTCAAGGCTACTCAACAGGGATGAAATCGCCATGATGGCCACAGTAGATACAGGGCAACAGGAGGATAAGACCAGGGTTGATGATACAGCCCTACATACAGACCTTGAGGTCGACATTGGGCAGACTGACCAGGAGCGTCCAGGAAGCGACAAAGAACCTGGAGCGCAAAAGAGCCAGGAGCGTCCTGGAGCGGAAAAGAGCCAGGAGCAGGCCTCCGCGGCTGCCTCCACCACCGATGACGCTGCCTTGCCAAAGGACGGAGAGAGGTTCGTACAGGAGGTGAAGGAGGCATTTGAGAAGTCGGTCGCCGATAAGGGGTTTGAAAAAGACATCGTCGATAACATAATGCAAGAGGTCCAGACCCTCATAGAGGCCTTTGCCAATGGCGATATCGAAAGGGCCGAAAATGCCATCGTGGCGATCTCAAGCTACGGCGAACGCGACCTGCTCTCAGAGGTCGGCAGGATGACCCGCAGGCTGCACAACTCCTTTAAAGACTTTAAACAGATGATCGACCCCCGCCTGCACGACATAGCCCACGACGATATGCCCGATATGACTGATAAACTGGAGTGGGTGATCACCAGGACCGATGAGGCGGCAGGTAAGACAATAGAAATAGCCGAGAAGAACCAGTCCAAACTATCCGTGTTGATGGATAAACTGGACTCTATCGAGGGCAAGCTCAATGCCCTGGGCTGCACACACCAGGAGGAAACGATCTCTCTCGGTTTTGTAAAGGCGGAGCTGTCGGAGGTCAGCAATGACTTCTTTGAGATCATGCTGGCACAGGAATTTCAAGACCTGACAGGGCAGATACTCAAGAGGGTGATCCGACTTGTAAAGGAACTTGAAGAACAGCTTTTGCAATTGGTGCTGTACTTTGGTGTCAAGGCCGATGCTACAAGGGGCGAGGAGAAAAAGGCCGAAGAGGTTCATGGCCCACAGATTAAGACAGGAGAGGGGATCGCGGCCGACCAGGGGGATGTTGACGCGCTGCTTGCGGAGTTTGGATTCTAATGATCAGATTCGCTCCTTACAGTTGCTGGGTCAGATTCGCTTCTTATTGCCCGTGCGGCCCGCACTCTTACAGTCGTTGGGCATGCGTTTTTTCTATGAGACACAAAATAGCTATGTTAAAAGATAGAGGCCAAAGACGAAAAGGCCTGAAAGGAGATTGCCATGGATGAGATGGATGAGATAATAAGCGACTTTCTGATAGAAACCACGGAGCTTATTGAGGAACTGAGCCAGAAATTTGTTGAGCTGGAATCAAACAGGGATAATCAGGCCCTTGTTAACGATATATTTCGCTCTGTGCACACGATAAAGGGGGCGTCCGGGTTTCTGGGATTCACTCAGATGGTGCAGCTTACGCACATCACCGAGTCCGTACTGAAAAAGATAAAAGACGGTGATATCTTCCTGGCCCCTAATATAATGGACGTAATACTTGAGTCAATAGACATGGTCAAGGTACTCCTTGAACATATAAAGCAAAAGGACGAAGTCGAGGAAGACCTGACAGATATCCTGGGCAAACTGCAAGGCGTCTACGATGGCGCCGGTGCCTCAGGCGAAGGCGCTAAATCAGCAAAGCAGGCATCCGCAACGCCAGAGCCATCCGTCAAGGACGATAATGAAGAGCTGAACACCGAAATCGACCTGGAAGACCTCCAGAGCAGGTTCGCCCCGAAGGATGAAGACCATGACTCCCAGGAACCCTCGGAGGAGTCATCGCCCAAGCACGTTGGGGAACTGCTCGTTGAAGACGGCAAGGTCTCCGAGGACGATGTAGAAGACGCCCTCACCATACAGTCAATGATAAAGGAGTCCATCGATACGGGGGATGTGCCAAAGGTCGGTGAGATACTGACCGCCACGGATAAGGCATCCAGGGAAGACGTAAAAAAAGTCCTCGCCAAACAGACCGCTCCAGCCGATAAGGGACAGCCGCAACAGGTAGAACAGACCATCAGGGTGGACGTAGAGAGACTAGATAACGTGTTGAACCTCGTTGGCGAGCTGGTGCTTGCCCGCAACCGGCTTATGAAGCTCGTGGCCAACCTCGAGATCAAGTACGCCGATACGGCAGACGTATCGCATCTGTCGGAGTTGACCGCCTTTATCAACCTCATAACCACCGACCTGCAACTGGCGGTTATGAAGACACGGATGCAACCGGTCAAAAAGGTCTTTAACAAGTTCCCCAGGATGGTAAGAGACCTGGCCAGGACTATGAAAAAAGAGGTAGAGCTGCGTCTCGTCGGTGAGGAGACGGAACTGGATAAGTCGATCATTGAAGAGGTCGGCGACCCCCTCGTCCATTTGATCAGAAACGCCGCAGACCACGGCATTGAACTGCCCGATGTCAGAGAGGATGCCGGTAAGCCCCGTTATGGTACCGTCATACTGTCGGCCTATCAGGAGGGCAACAACATAGTGCTCTCCATAGAGGATGACGGTAAGGGCATAGATGTAGACAAGTTAAAAGAAAAGATCATAGAAAGAGAGCTTGCCTCCCACGATGAGGTTGAAAGGATGTCTAACAAGGAGGTCCTGGATTACATATTTCTACCGGGTTTTTCAATGGCCAAGCAGGTAACGGATGTCTCAGGGCGCGGCGTGGGCATGGATGTTGTAAAGACCAATATCACCAAGCTCAACGGCGCAATCAGCATCGAGACGGAGGTGGGGCGAGGGACGAGGTTCTTGCTGCGTCTACCCCTCACCCTTGCAATCATCCAGGCGCTAATGGTCGGCGTGGCCAATGAGGTCTTTGCTGTCCCGCTGTCCTCTGTCGTTGAGACGGTGCGTCTGGACAAAAAAGACATCAAGACCATCAGGGGGCAGGAGACTGTCTTTCTCAGAGACGAGGTCGTGCCGGTATACAGGCTGGCAAATAAGTTCTATATCGACTCGTCATCCTCAAATGGCACGGAGAAGGTCTACATGGTCGTCATCGTGGTCAACGAAAAGAAGTTTGGCATGATGGTTGACAAACTGTATGGTCAGGAAGAGGTCGTGATAAAATCAATAGAGGGATTTGCCAACAGCTCGGACGGCATAGCCGGGGCCACGATAACAGGCGATGGCAAGGTGGTCCTGATCATAGACCCAACCGTTATATTCAGCGCTACCCTGCAGGGACACAAGTAGGCGCCCCCTTAAGGTTAATTAATGGAAAACCCTCGCAGATATATCAAGGTGTTGATCGTAGATGACTCGGCCTTTATGAGAAACACGATAAAAACGATGATAGCCTCCGACCCCGATATCCAGGTCGTGGGGGTTGCCCGTGACGGCGTGGAGGCAATAGATAAGGTCGCAACCCTGAAACCGGATATCGTGACGCTCGATGTCGAGATGCCCAGGATGAACGGTATTGAGGCCCTGAAGATAATAATGGAGAAGTACCCCCTGCCTGTTATCATGGTCAGCTCGTTGACCACCGAGGGGGCCAAGGTCACCCTCGATGCCCTGGATATTGGCGCAGTAGACTTTATCCCTAAAAATCTCTCCGAGTTGTCCCTTAATATAGTAAATATCAAGCTTATGCTCATAGATAAAATAAAACAGATCGGCTCAAAGGGATTCAGGGTGGCCAAAAAGACCTCCAGGGTCTCAAGGACAAGGGCTACCGCGCATGCGCCAACCGCAAAGAACGTACAGTTTACCTCCTCAAAGCGTATGAACATAATAGCCATCGGCACCTCCACTGGAGGCCCAAAGGCGTTACAGTCGATAGTGCCTCTCTTGCCTAAAAACATAAGCATCCCCGTTGTGATCTCACAACACATGCCGTATAGCTTCACCGGCCCATTTGCCGAGAGATTAAACCAGATCAGTCAGGTCTGCGTCAAGGAGGCCAAAAACGGCGAAAAACTCCAGAGCGGCATCGTCTATATAGCGCCAGGGTGCGGTCATATGAGCATAGTGAAAAAAGGGATAGAAAGGTACATATCTATCTCGGAAAGCAACGAGTTTATATACAAACCCTCGGTGGATGTCATGATGCTCTCCGTGGCGCAACTGTATCCTGGCAGTTGCCTTGGGGTTATCCTCACCGGTATGGGAAATGACGGACTCAAGGGGATGAAGGCCATAAAAGAAGGCGATGGCAGGACTATTGCTCAGGATGAGGAAAGCTGTGTCGTCTATGGTATGCCCAAGGCCGTTGTAGATGCCGGGATAGTAGATAAAATAGTGCCCTTAAGCGAGGTGGCCGGAGAGATCATCAACTCTATATAGAGACACCATCGGAGCACTATGTACCCCATGTAAACATGTCCCTGGCTTGAACAGGGATGGGATTAATAACAAACAGACTAAACATAGAACAAGGGAGAATTTATGGAGGCTTTCACAGCAACAGAGGGTGTATTACAGTTAGTTACCTTTACATTAGGTAGTGAGGAGTATGCCGTGGATATCCTTAAGGTACAGGAGATTAACAGGATGACGGTTATAACCATGGTGCCTAACTCGCCACCTTATGTTGAGGGCGTAATAAACCTGCGTGGCAAGGTAATACCCGTGATCAACCTGAGGAAGAAATTCGGCATCGCCGAGATCGAAAACGATACCGATGCTCGGATCATGATTGTAGATATCAACGGCATTACAATGGGCATGGTGGTGGATTCGGTCTCCGAGGTACTCAGGGTGTCAGCAAGCATCGTGGAGGCAACCCCCCCTATGGCAACCGATATATCGACCGAATTCATCAACGGCATAGCCAAACTGGCCGACCGCCTGATCATCCTCCTGGATATCGATAAACTCATAGAACAAGGCGAGATGTCAGTATTTTGATCATTACGGCGCGTCAATGGGGCTTCTCTTTGGCCGGGGTGCCCCACCCCCTCCCTTGCGAGGAGCGCCAGGAAGGCGGAGACGCCCTCCTTTTGCCCTTGTTTTTTTTATTGACATCGCTGTTGGTATTGTCGTAAACTCTAATTGTTTTGCATCTATGTCAACTGAAAGGATATCAAGGCTCAAGTGCGAGCTGTGGAGTTTGGTGTGCATAAAAAAACTCTTAGTGAGATAAAGGAAATAATACGGATACATAGGAAAGAGATTGCTGATAGATACAGTGTCAGGGAGTTAGGAATCTTTGGGTCATTTGCGACGGGCAATGAGCGTATTGAAAGTGATGTGGATATATTGGTGGATTTTGATAAGTCCGTTAGTCTTCTTACCCTTGTTGGTCTGGAGAATTATCTCTCGGAGTTGATAGACATGAAGGTAGATGTTGTGCCAAAAAATGGTTTGAGAAGAGAAATAAAGGATAGAATCTTATCTGAGACACAATATTTATGAGTCGTGATTTATCTCTTTATATTATAGAGTACGCTAAAATACCTTGGAAAGACATCGCTGGAATGAGGGATAAGGTTATTCACTCCTACTTTGGCGTTAATATAGAGATGATTTGGTTAGTAGTTAAAGAGGATATCCCTAAGTTGAAACCATTAATTGAAGAATTGATCAACGATTTTAAGAGATAAGTACATAGATATAAAATTTATACATTATGATTGAGCATTGTTGGGTTAAGGAGGCGATTGATAGCGTATGACTAAGAAAGATACGGCAGCCGGTTACGAGGTTGTCATTGGATTAGAGATACACGCGCAGATGTCTACTGCGACGAAGATGTTTTGTGGTTGTACCACACTGTTTGGCGGACAACCAAACACCCACACCTGCCCCGTGTGTATTGGGATGCCAGGGGTGCTGCCCGTGATGAACAATCGGGCGCTGGAGTTTACCATCCGAGCGGGGCTTGCGACAAACTGCCAGATATCGCGCTACAGCCGCTTTGCGCGCAAGAACTACTTCTACCCCGACCTGCCAAAGGGCTACCAGATCAGCCAGTACGAACTACCCATCTGCATAGGCGGCTCCGTCGTCATAACCACCGAGGACGGGGAAAAGACCATCGGCCTTACGCGCATCCACATGGAGGAGGACGCCGGCAAGAACATCCACGAGGGAAATACTGCGGCGGGACACTCCCGCAGCCATAGCCTCGTTGACCTCAACCGCGCGGGCGTGCCCCTGATGGAGATCGTTAGCGAGCCGGACATTCGCAGCCCCAAGGAGGCAGCCGCCTTTATGCGCAAGCTCAGAGGCATACTGCGCTACCTGGAGGTCTGTGATGGCAACATGGAGGAAGGCTCCCTCCGCTGCGACGCAAACGTCTCGCTAAGACCGTACGGCACCGAGGCGCTTGGCACAAAGACGGAGATCAAGAACATCAACTCGTTTCGCTTTGTGGAAAAGGCGCTTGAGTACGAGATAAAACGCCAGGAGAAGGTGCTCAGGGCCGGCGGCACCATCACCCAGGAGACGAGGCTGTGGGATGTGGCTACTGGCGTTACGCAGTCGATGCGCTCCAAGGAGGAGGCACACGATTATCGCTACTTTCCAGAGCCAGACCTCGTGCCAATTGCCGTCTCGGACGATTTCATAGAGGGGATCAGGGCCACGATGCCGGAGCTGCCGGATACGTTGAAGGGGCGCTTTGTGGAGGTCTATAATCTGCCCAAGTACGATGCCGACCTGCTGACGTCGGATAGGCAGGTGGCGCTCTTCTTTGAGGAGACAGTCAGGGGCGGGGCCAACCCAAAGGCCGCCAGCAACTGGATCATGGGTGAACTGATGCGTCTACTCAACGAAAGTGCGGGTGCGGCTGCACCAGCGATAAGAACTGCACCAGCAATAAAAGGGTCAGTGGCCATTGAGTCGCTGCAACTACGCCCCGCTGACCTGGTGGGTCTGCTAAGGCTCATAGACGACGGCACTATAAGCGTCAAGATAGCCAAGGTCGTCTTTGAGGACATGTTTAACACCGGAAAGTCCGCACAGGAGGTCGTCAAGGACAGGGGACTGGTGCAGATAAGCGACGAGGGACACCTCGAACAGACCATCGAGGACATTATCGCCAGGAACCCCGCCGAGGCAGGTCGTTATCGGGCAGGGGAGGTCAAGCTCGTCGGGTTCTTCGTCGGCGAGGTCATGAAGGCGACAAAGGGCAAGGCCAATCCCAAACTGGTCAACGAAATACTAAGGAGGAAGCTGTCATAACATGCAAGAGACAGAGCTTTTAGACATAGTCAACGAGGCCGGCGAGATAATAGGCGTGGCCAGTCGCAGTCAGGCGCATGGCAATAACAGCCTCCTGCATCGGGTGGTACACACGCTGGTCTTTGACGCAAAGGGTGACCTGATACTCCAGAAGCGCTCGATGACCAAGGACGTGGCCCCCGGCAAGTGGGACACCTCCGTGGGTGGTCACGTTGACCACGGTGAGACGATAGAGGTCGCGTTGTTGCGCGAGATGCGCGAGGAGCTTGGGATAGTGATAGATAAATCGCCTGAGCTTATGTACAGCTACATCCACCGTAACGACTACGAGTCTGAGCTTGTACACACCTATTCTTTTTCACTCCAGGACGCTCCTGGCCGTTACACGTACACGGGCATAATTGAGTTCAACCGCGACGAAATAGACGAGGTCAGGGGCTGGTCGTTACAGGAGATCGGGTTAAACCTCGGCAGCGGCATCTTCAGCGACAACTTCGAGGACGAGTTCAGGAGATATCTGGAATTTAAGGGATAGTTATATCTCTTTTTTATTCTGCGGTGCTTTCTATTGTTATATTGCGAGGGTTTTTTAAGACAAAAGAACGTCCTTTCCGCGTTAGTGAACCCATGCAGTAGATTGTATCTTGATTATCATGAGCTTGAACAGCCTTATGATAATCAGTTTCTATCATTTCCATAATTATTGTTTTAGGTTGCTCGTCAGCCAATTCAATGATAGTTACCTTGCCTGTCGTAGCTCCGCCTGCTCTTTCGAGTTTTACAACATGTCCACAAAGCTCAAATTCATCTCGTGCATTTTCATCTCGTGAATTTGTTTCTCGAAACAGTCTGGCAGCTTCCATGAAAATAGGTATACTATCTGGAAGAAATACGATCTTGCTTTGAATGTTTGGGTCGTTCAATGGGCGACTTCTTGACGGTGAGATAGAGTCTTAAGGCTTACCATAAAATAGAAGGATAGAACTTTTTCCTGTCCCTTTTCCAGAAGTCTATCAGGTAGAATTCCAGTAGCGGTTTGTC
>JADFXD010000143.1 GCA_015233725.1 Nitrospirota bacterium
TGGCACCGAAAAATAACTATCAACTTTGGCATTGATAAAGTTTCCGTCAAATTCAAAGGATTAGCGGTAAAAAGATACGTTATTAAAGATATGTTAAATGTGAGTGAACGCAATAGCCATGCCAGAAGCCCTGGCCTTTAAGTTTTTCCCCTCAAACTCACAAAGTTTAAATATAAAGCATGTAAACATTAGCTCGGAGATGTTTGTCAAGGGTGTCATTGTAAGTAACAGAGAGAGCCACAACGATGCCAAATTGCGATTATGACACTTTTCATTGTCCATGTTTTATACATAGTGTATTGTAGAACAAGAGCTACATCGCCTGTCAAGTCCATATTTTTCCCCTATCATGTAAGAAATTATGGGCTCTTAACGGCTCAAATGCGCTCCTGGCCCCTGCACAGGCCTGAGTTTACAACGAAAACAGGCTATTATCAACGCATCCAATCTTCTAAATGCGATTGCCCTGGCCATGCCTCTTGACTAAACACCATCTGCCATATTATCCTTAAATAGTTAAGGTGTATGCCATTGCTAAAATTTATTTCTCGAAAAGTCGAGCATGTATTCTTTGCAGGTGTTATTGTCGTGGCGGGTATTGTTTTGTACCAATTTAATCCAGAGCATCATACGGGTTTGTTTCCGCCGTGTGCCTTTCGTGCGTTGACGGGATTTTACTGTCCTGGCTGTGGTGCAACGCGCGCATTGCATTACCTGTTGCACGGTGATATTGTTGCTGCGTTTAGATACAACCAACTGATAGTGATCTTTGTGCCGTTTATAGTGTATGTGGGGGGAGCTTCTTTGTTTTTCTCGTGGCGGTTGACCAGGGTGTCTTTGTCTGTGTGGTGGTTTATATTGGTTGTGGTTGTGTTGTATAGCATATTGCGCAATCTGAGGGGGTATCCCTTTTCGTTGTTGGCGCCATGTATACGGTAATTGTGGGGGCTGGCATGACTGGGCTGAGTGCGGCCTACATGCTCAGTAAGGCCAACAGGCGATGTCTGCTCATCGAGAGGCAGGACAGGGTTGGAGGGTTGTGTCGGAGCCTCACCCTTGATGGCGTTGTCTTTGACATCGGTCCGCATGTGTTTATCTACAGGAAGGGGGTTGAGGCGGAGGAGTTTATTCTAAGCCTCCTTGGCAAGGAAGAGGTTATAAGGCGACGCTGGCGTTTTGGCATAAACAACGGCAAGAGGACATACGCACTCCCAATGTCAATAACCGACCTGATCCTTTATCCCTGGCGATTTAAGCGGCAGATGCTCGACGCCTTTCTAAAGCGAAACGACCAGCAGGCAGGGTCTTCTGAGTCGGTGGCTCAGGATATGATCAACAAGTTTGGCAGGGCGTACTACGAGGAGGTCTTTGAACCGATGCTCAGAAAGAAGACCCTCATATCGGGTCACGATCTGCATCTTCACTGGGTTGCGCGTGTTGACAGGGACGCACGAAACAAAAAGGAAGACTCCAGGGACTCCACTGCCCCACCGCCTCTGCTTCTGAGGGTTATGAGGGCGCTCTATCATAGATACTACTATCCCGTTAAGGGCTTTGAGCGTCTACCCCAGAGGCTCTGGCAGATGTACAGTCAAGGCGGCGGGGAAACCATCCTGGACTGCGGCCAATTGAGGTTTAACAAGGCTCATGGACACATCAACGCCGTCAACGTCAAGGGCGTGACCTATCCGGTACAAGACCTGATCTGGACCGGCTCCATAGATGACCTCAATACCATGCTTGGCATCGATACCCCAAGGCTCAATTACGTAAGGCTCGCCTTTGTCTTTCTGACCTACGAGCGTAGAAGGTATATCAGGCGTCCGTTGCTGTATGTCTACTACACGAGCCAGGGGTTATGCTTTAAGCGTGTGTACTTTCCGTCAAGCATATATGGAAGCCGTGGGATGTCTGCGTCAGTGGAGGGCATCTGCGTCATAATTAACTATGAAGAGGACTTTGACAACCAGCACATGTTAGACCGCACGGTAGAGGACATCGAAAGGGCAGGCCTGTTTAAGCGACGCCACCTGCGGCAGTCCAGGTTACTAAAGGTTGGTGAGTGTATGCCTGTCTACGGGCTCAATTATGAGCAGGAGATGGCAGAGGCCCTCAGTGGCATCCACGGTTACAATAATGTCTACTCGGTAGGCCGCATGGGTGGGTTTTTATTTTGCATGGCCCCCGCGGCGGTCAGTCAGGGGTTTAAGGTTGCCAGAGAAATACTTAAGAAGTAATGGCTACTTAAGAAACATAGCAAATTTCGATTTGATTAAACATAGAATACATGGCTCTTTTATGGGGTCAAGGGGACTGGTCCCCTTGCGGGGTGGGTCTGAGGGAGGGGCGGAGCCGCCTCCCTTTTTTCTCTTTTTCTTTGGGAGGTGTAGATGTTATCCATAGACCTTGCTACTCACGGCATGAATCCCGCTGTGGCATTTGGTATCCTCAAGAGGCATCTCTACGCCTTTTATAGGCACCTCACCGTGAGGAAGCTGTTAAACTTCTGTCGGACAGAGTACAGCAGGCTTACGAAAAAGACCAGCGTCGGCTCGTTTCCATATATCCTGAAACTAGAGACCACCAACATGTGTAACCTCTCCTGCGCCTACTGCTATGATGGCAGACGCCCACCCCTGGAGGGAGAGCGTCCCTATGGGAGGATGTCGCTGGAGGGGTTTAAGGGGCTTATCGACGAGCTTGCCCCATACCTGTTTAAGATAAACCTCTACGGGTTTGGCGAACCGTTTCTGGACCCTCAGTGCATTGACATGATCGCTTATGCCACGAGGCACAACGTGGGGGTTGGCGTGTCGTCAAACATGAACTTTGTCGATGACACCCTTGCCCGCCGCATAGTGGAGTCTGGCCTGGAGGTGCTTATCTTTTCGTGTCACGGTGTTACGCAGGAGAGCTACAGGAAGTTCATGGTAAAGGGTAATATGGGACTGGCCTTTAAAAACATCTCGGAGGTTATAGCGCAGAGGGAGCTGGCTGGGTCTAATACGCCATTTATAGATTGGCAGTTCTGTGTAACCGGCTTTAATCAGGGCGAAATAGAAGCGGCAAGGGCCAGGGCCATTGAACTTGGCATTGACCAGGTGCGTTTCATAAAGCCCTTCTTCCCGGAAGACGCAGCTCAGGAGTGGTTTTCCGATCTGTTTCCGCGCCACAGCTCAACCATCCTTGTCAATCAAGGCGATGCTCGGCGTCAGACCGGCTGCTCGTGGCCATACCGCAGCGCATATATCAACTACGATGGCGGGGTGTTGCCATGCTGCAAGGACACACGCCTTATTGCCAACGACTTTGGCAACGTCTTTAGAGGTAGCTTTGCGAGCATCTGGAACAACGAGCGTTACGTCAGCAGTCGAGCCCTCATCGCGCGTGGGCAGGCCGGTTGTCAGACCATGTGCGCACGTTGCTCCATTACGCGTGACAAGAGAAGGGGGAGCTCTGCTCCCAATGGAACCAGTGGTCGCTGACCAGCCTCAGACCCCCTCGCAAGGGAACACAGCCCCCTTGACGCGCCGTAAAGGGCAGGTTGGAGGCTGCTGGAGAGGTATTGGCTATTTTTTCCGGTAAGAGTTACATTTAGTAGGGCGCTTTCTCATCTGGTATGGGTACTCTCCGGTGGTTCTGGCGGAGGGGGCGCGTGCAATGGATATGTGGCTATTATTTCTATTATAAAATCATAGTATTTATCGCCGCTTGCACCTCCAATATCTCTTACTCCCTCAAGTAATTTGGCTACTTCTGCCTTAGTCTTATTCCCACCCTCTGATATCTTAGCCTCGTATCTGCTTATGTACGTATAGATTTCGTCCTGAAGCCTATTCTTAAGATTATGTTTGTTTTTATCGTTAAGCTTCTTACTTAATTTTTCCATAAACCTTCTCCCTAACATCCTGGGGGCATAATCATTACACAATAGATCATAATCAATTAAACCCGTCTCTTTATCCCACAGGTATTTTTCCCTTTGTTTGATCTTATCAAACTCTCCCTCGAAATAATCAAGGTCTGGTCCAAAAAGAGAACGGTTCCTTATATCCGCGAGTAAGGCGGCCATGAGCGGGCGAGGAATTCTATTGGGAGTGAATTTACGTATAATCCTGATGTTTTCCTCAACGTTTTCTATTGGAACCAGGTATTTTTCAATTCCGCTTTCCTGCACTACCATCCTGCCCAGGAGATCGCTTCTCATACGATTAATTACAGCTATCTCGGCGTTCTCTAAAACCGCTTGTTCGCATTTTTTTTGAAACTCAATTGTTATAGGTTCCATTTCCTCCATGGAAGAATATACTGCCTCTGTCAGAAAGTCTATCTTGTCTTTTTTTACTGCGTCAAGCCTCTTAGCCTCCCTTAAGACTATTGAAATCACGCCTTTCACAACGTCATTGCAAGTTGAAACATGAAGATCATCAGCCCTTCCATCGCTTTCCAATTTTTTCCGGAGCATGATTGACGAAACACAAGCAATACTCTTTTTGAGGATGAGTTTTTCTGACGCTATCGCTCTTGAAATGTTTTCTTTGAGAGGATATATTAAAGACTCAATCAACACTCCGTTTTCATGTAACAACTGCATAAGAATGCTCATCAGCTCATCAACAAGACTCTCACAAAAATGTGCTCGCGATTTTATTGACCTTCTAAAGTCGTATTCACTTTTTTCCATAGCCTGCCTCCTTATTATTTATAACTAATCTGATAGTATAATTAGCGTTACTTAATACTATCACTATAACAATTTATCTGTCAAGTGTTTTTTTCATTAAAAAACAACGAAAAACAATCGTAATAGAATGGTTCTTTATCATTGCCGTGTGGGTACTGTCAACGATGGCAGGTTCAATCGACGTTTGATCCTATCACCCGTGTTAGATGAAAACGCCCCCTTCTACTTATCAGCGAGGCTACGCAGTTGCCTGAGGACATTAATGGCGTCCTGTGGGGTCATTTTTTCGAGGTCGAGCTGTTTGAGCATAAATAGGGCGGGGTCTTCCGGCCTTGAGAACAGGTCAAGTTGTAGCGAGGGACGCTTTTTCTTTCTGAGGGAGAAGCTGGTGGGGTCTTCAAACTCCTTCTTTTCGAGGTTTGCCAGTATCTCCTTTGCCCTGTCGATGATGCGCTCGGGCAATCCGGCCAGACGTGCTACCTGTATGCCGTAGCTCTTGTCGGCGGAACCCTTGACGATCTTGCGTAGAAAGATGATCTCATCCCCCCACTCCTTTACCGAGACGTTGTAGTTCTTGACCCCAGGGGCGGTCAGAGATAGCTCCGTTAGCTCGTTGTAGTGGGTGGCAAAGAGGGTGCGCGCCTCCACCTCGG
>JADFXD010000056.1:0-7469 GCA_015233725.1 Nitrospirota bacterium
CTCATGCTTACTTATATTTTACTCTCTTCACCCTTTTTTTTGATTACACTTCAGGTTTTTCAGAGTCATGGGTTCACCAGGGCAATCGCATTTGAGATAGCATCCACCCATTACGGGGTCAAGGGGACGTTTCACCCCTTGCAGGGGAGGTTAAGGAGGGCCAGGAGCGTCCTGGAGCGTCAAAGAAGGCAGCGCCGCCCCCCCTTTTTTTCTTTTCTTCTGGTCAAATGCGATTGCCGTAGGTATGAACCACCTTTACTTGAAAATACACTATATATAGTGTATAATATAAATGTGAAGGGTAAGGATTTGATAAAGCAACTGGTAAAGGCAGGATGGGATGTTGATAGAATAACTGGCAGCCACCATATTCTTAGAAAATGAGACGAGTTGATTTCAGTGCCGGTACATGGCAGTAAAGATATAAAACCTGGAACATTAAATAAACTTTTAAAGCAAGGCGGGTTAAAATGAATAGGTTAAGCTATCCAGCAATCATAGAATATGTTACAGAGGATGAAAATTTTACAGTAGAGTTTCCAGATTTGAAGGGTTGTATAACGTATGGCGATACTATAGATACAGCAAAGGTTTATGCAAAAGATGCGATGTCCGCTTTCCTGGCATCAATGTTTGATAGAGGATTTAAGATTCCTGAACCATCGGATATTAAAGGAGACAACGTATACCTCATTGAACCAGAGCCTTACATATCCGTTCCAATACTTCTGAGGAAATTAAGACAGGAATTTGGTTATAGCCAGATTGATGTATCGAAAAGACTGGGGATTCCTTATCAGGTTTATCAGAAATTAGAAAATCCAAACAAATGCAACCCCACAGTCAAGACTCTTGCAAAGATTGCCAATATCTACAACAAGCATTTACATTTAGAAATTGCATGATGTAAGGGAGTCTAAGACATCTGGGGGGCGGGAGATGGGTAGAGTCTCTGCACACAGGGATGTGAATAAAACTTCTCTTGACAAAGCGTTAATCCTCCAGATAACATATTTACGGATACTATCAATGGAATGAGGAGGTAATAGTTTTATCATGACCCGAGATAAGTTTATCCTGATTTTCAAGACAGTTGTCGCAACAATCACAGCGGTTGGGAGCTTTATGCTTTGGTTCAACAGTGAGCGTATTAATAGGTTAAACGATCAAATTAATTCAATAACTAAAACGCATGAAGCTGAGATAGCAGGGCTAAAGTTAGAGCTAAAAAAGAAAAACGACAACTGTGACAAAAGCGACAAAAGTGACGGGATACACATAGGCGGAAACATAACCCAGAAAACCAGTGGGAGCTCCAGCCCAAATGTTATTTCAGGCGGAGACACTGTAATTAACAAATCCAATCGGTGAGATGTATGAAAAGAATAATCATTTGTGGCTTTATTGTCCTATTATGCCAGTTTTTCTATGATAGTTCCTATTCAGCAGAAAACAAGATTGAGCAAAAGACCTCCGGCCCAAACAGCCCTAATGTAATCTCAGGAGGAAATACAAAGATTGAATATAACATCAAACAAACCATCATCAAGCAATACAAAAACAGCGGTGTTTCTCCAAAGGCCCTGGAGGCGCTTGCAATTGAGCTTGGCGAAAAGAACGTAAAGATAGAGAATCTCGAATCTGAGGTCAAGCAGTGGATAGAGAAGTACAAGGAGCTGGAAAAGCTGCTGGCTGCCGGCTCATCGTCGAACAAACTTAAAGCTGAGGCGCTTGAAAAATTAAAAAACGGCGACCTCGATGGCGCAGAAAGACTGCTTCAACAATATAAAAGCAACTCGCTAAAAGAAGCTGCCGACGGTGCATACGAGCTGGGGATGATTAAAGAACTGAAGCTCAAATACAATGAAGCGCTATCGTTATATGAAGAAGCGGTTAAATATGACAAGGACAATACCAAATACCAAAATGCTATCGGAATGATTTATCTCCAAACAGGCGAATACAAAAAGGCGCTATCTTCTTTTGAAAAGGCGCTTGAAGCTGATAAAAAACAATATGGTGAAAACCACACCAATGTTGCCAGAGACCTAAACAACATCGGAGGGGCTTGGTACTCCCTGGGACAGTATCGGGAGGCTATTGGATATTACGAGCGAGCCCTTAAGATTGACACTGATACCTTTGGTGAAAACCACCCCAATGTTGCCAGAGACCTAAACAACATCGGAGGGGCTTGGTACTCCCTGGGACAGTATCGGGAGGCTATTGGATATTACGAGCGAGCCCTTAAGATTGACACTGATACTCTTGGTGAAAACCACCCCAATGTTGCCACACTACTAAACAACATCGGAGCGGCTTGGAGAGCACTGGGAGAGTATCGGAAGGCTCTTGGATATTTAGAGCGAGCCCTTAAGATTAGTATTGATACTCTTGGTGAAAACCACCCCAATGTTGCCAGAGACCTAAACAACATCGGAGAGGCTTGGGACTCCCTGGGAGAGTATCGGAAGGCTCTTGGATATTACGAGCGAGCCCTTAAAATTCACACTAATACTCTTGGTGAAAACCACCCCGATGTTGCCACAAACCTAAACAACATCGGAGCGGCTTGGGACTCCCTGGGAGAGTATCGGAAGGCTATTGAGTATTACGAGCGAGCCCTTGTTATTGCTGAAATGCGATTAGGCAAAGAACATCCTTCTACTAAAACCGTTCAGGGAAATCTGGAGGCAGTACGCGCGAAACTGAGGTAGCAGGAACTCGTGAGCAAGAGGCGTATTATGCACGCATCAAAGAAGGCGCAGCCGATGAATGACAAGACAGATTGGGCGCGGGTTGCGGCAATTACTGATTCAGAGATCGAACGCTCTGTTGCAAGTGACCCCGATACGTTTATTCCAGATGTACAGTGGTTCGATAAGGCTCAAATTGTCATGCCTAAGACCAAAGAGATGGTGACATTGCGTTTAGACCATGATGTCCTAAAATGGTTCAAGCATGATGGCAGAGGCTATCAAACCCGCATCAACGCTGTGCTGCGGGCGTTTGTAGAGGCGCAGCAACACTAGGTACGATAACCAGGCCGGCGCAGCATTAAGACAAAAGGAGTCGTCTTGTCTAATCTCTGAAACATTTTTCGATTGGATGAAATACAAAATAAAGCTGTATTTTTAAGGGGTGGTTGCTGCCCCCCATGCTGAGAATTTTTTTACTATTGACAACATCGTATATTTATGCTAATATTTGTGGCAGCTTTATTTTAGAGCTAAGATTGCAAAACTATAGTGAGTAAGTTTATTTGTGATGAGTGTGTGTCAGATTGAACATGGTTAAAAAAATATCCTTCCTTGAGGGATTACCCCAAAGGACTATAGAGCGGTGTTTAAGTGTAGAAAGAGAACACGTCCTAAAACCAGGTACTGTCTTTTTTAAGACATGCTCACTGTTGCAGAAACACTAAGAGGCAGGAAAAGTGTTCTATGGATAATGTAACTAATACTAGAATTGTTATAACGGGAGTTGGCCTGACATCGCCAAACGGCAACAACCTCCCGGAGTTCAGAAAGAACCTCCTGGAGGGGAAGTCGGGTATTACCGTCTTTAAAGACAAGATCATGGGCGAGGTGCTTGCGGGTGTATGTGATTATAACGAGGCGCTATATCAGTCAAAAAAGGAGCGCAGGCGAGGCACAAGGGCAGGCTCAATAGGCATCTATAGCGCCCATGAGGCAATCGTAGACTCCGGGATCGACCTCAGCCTCTACAACAGGGCCAACATCGGTATCTATGTCGGCATTACGGAACATGGATGCGCGGAGACGGTCGTGGAGTGTTTTACCATAAAGGAGTTTGACTATAACCCAAGATATGTCTCCCATAACTTCAATCCAAAGGGGATATCAAACAATCCCGCAGGGGAGATAGCGTTGAACCTCAAGATAACGGGGCCTCATTATACGATAGGCGCAGCCTGTGCCGCAGGCAATATTGGGCTGATCCAGGGGCTACAGATGCTTCGGTTGGCAGAGGTTGATCTCGCCCTTGCCGGAGGGGTCTCTGAGACGATCCACGCGTTTCCCATAATTGCCAGCTTTAAAAACAGCGGTGCCCTGGCACATCACTCCGATCCCGCTAAGGCAAGCAGACCATTTGATATAGACAGAAACGGTATAGTCATCTCCGAAGGCGGCTGCATGTTTGTCCTTGAAAGACTGGATGACGCACTGGCCAGAAACGCCAAAATCTATGCGGAGGTCGTGGGTTATGGCATAAACACCGACGCCTGCGATTATGTAGCCCCCAACAGCGCAAGGCAGGCAGAGTGCATGCAACTGGCCATCTATAAGGCGGGTATCCGCCCCCAGGATATCGATATCATAAACACGCACGCCACCTCCACCCCACTTGGCGATGTGCAGGAGGCGATCTCTATAAACAGCATATTTGGACAGTACGAAGATGTCCATATCACCAACACAAAGAGCTTTATTGGTCACACAATGGGTGCCGCCGGCGCCCTTGAACTTGCCGGAGAGCTGCCGTCCTTTGCAGATGCCATGATCCACCACACCCTCAACCTGGACAACCTCGACCCGGCCTGCAAGATACCAAACGTGGTCAGGGATAAACCACTAAAGGTCGATAATGTTGAGTATATCCTCAACAATGCCTTTGGAATGCTCGGTATTAACTCCACGGTAATAGTCAAAAAGTATGCAGGATAAATTTAAATTGCATAGGGATTTAAAATAGTGTCAGCAGCCATAGGCTGCCTAATTCCAATACGAGGTGAATATGACAAGAGAAGAAGTTAAAGGCAACTTGATAAGGATTATTGGAGAGGTGCTCCCCGATGAGGATGTCTCCGAGATCAAGGAAGATGATGTCCCCTTTGTAAATAGGGTGGAGATGGATTCAATGGATTTCCTGGATATCGTGCTTTCCCTTACAAAGGAGTACAAGATTGACATACCGGACTCCGATTTTACCCATCTGAGAACCATGAAAGACACCCTGGATTACCTGATGCCCAAGATATCATGAAGGAGGTCAAGGCATATATCCCCCACAGGGAGCCATTCCTGTTTGTCGATGAGATCGTTGAGCTCAACGATAAGAGCATAATAACCAGGAAGCATATAGGAAGGCAGGAGTACTTTTTCAAGGGCCACTATCCTGGCTATCCGGTCATGCCTGGGGTCTTGATGTGCGAGGCCATCATGCAGTCGGGGGCGATCCTGATTGCACATTGCCAGGAAAAGGACCTGATGGGCGATGTCCCCGTTGTCACAAAGATCAACAACGTAAAGTTCAAGAATATGGTATTGCCCGATTCTGACATGGAGATACACGTTGAACTTACAGACAAGATATCAAGCGCCTATTACCTCAAGGGCAAGGCATTTGTCAATTCAAAGGTGGCGGTGTCCCTGGATTTCGCCTGTGCCCTGGTAAAGAAGGAAAAAAACAAAACGGAAGAAAACAATAAGGGAGAGGATACGCCAAGATGAGCTTTCTGGGGTTAGACAATAAGACGATTGTTGTATTTGGTGTGCGTAACAAAAAGAGCATTGCCTATCACACAGCAACGCTTCTCCAACAAGAGGGTGCGCAGTGCCTGTTCGTTGTCAGGGATGAAGCCATTAAGGCCAAGGTCAGTCAGCTATTCCCCAACAATGATATATTCTTGTGTGACGTGAAGGATCAGAGGTCGATAGAAGACCTGTATATAAGCATTTCGAGTCGTTATCAAAAAATAGACGGCATGTTACATGCCATTGCGTTTGCTAATATCTCGAGCAATTATGGCTCATTCCATGAGATGAACAAAAATGACTTTTTAGAGGCAATAGATATTTCGTGTTTTTCGCTGACTAACCTCGCCAATACCTTTAAGGGGCTCTTTAACACCGAGGCTTCCGTAGTAACGCTTTCCGTGCCGTTTACACGGATAGCCGTTGAGTGCTATGGGTATATGGCCCCTGTAAAGGCAGCCCTTGAGTCCTCCGTTGTGTATCTGGCAAAGTCCTTTAGCAATTTTTCAAATGTAAGATTCAATGTAGTTGCCTCCGGTTTCCTCAAGACTACCTCGGCGGCTGGGGTCCCCGGCTTTGTGGCTAACTATATCTATTCAGAGAAGACGAATTTCAGAAAGAGGGCGCTGGATGTTAGCGAAATCGCCGATGTTATCGTGTACCTGTTAAGCAAAAGGTCTACCGCCATAAACGGACAGATTATCGTCTCGGACGCTGGCACAATGCTCAACCCCTACGACAAGGAGATACTTGACGCACTACTAAAAAACCAAAACCAGGGTGACGTTAACGGATAAAATTAATGTTTTTACAAGGAGTGATCAAAAAATGACCTGCAAGGAGCTGCCATCCTTAAGGATAGGTAATATAGAGGCTAATCCCCCTATTATTCAAGGTGGAATGGGTGTGAGGGTGTCCATGGCCGGGCTTGCCTCTGCGGTTGCAAACGAGGGATGTATCGGGGTTATAGCAAGCGTGGGTATCGATTTCCCAAAGAAGAGCGACATCAAGCATAGGTATGTGGACGCCGGAGGTGAGGCCTTTCGAGCCGAAATCAGAAGGGCGCGGGGGCTGACAAAAGGCTTGATAGGCGTCAACATCATGTACGCCATATCAAACTACGAAAAGTTCGCCGCCATTGCCGTTGAGGAAGGCGTGGATTTGATTATCTCCGGCGCCGGTATGCCCATAAATCTGCCGAAATTTCTTAATGGTAAGGATGTCAAGCTATTACCTATTGTCTCCTCTGCAAGGGCATTCAGGCTGATATGCGAGTTCTGGAAGAAGGATTATGACAAACTGCCTGATGCCGTGGTCGTGGAAGGGGTCAAGGCAGGCGGACATCTGGGCTTTTCCTACAAAGAGGTGCTCAACGACAAGGCGCCCACCCTTGAGCAGATAGTAACCGAGGTCATTGAGGTGGCCAACGCCTACGACCCTCCGATCCCGGTAGTAGCGGCAGGTGGCATATTTGACGGTAAGGATATTGCCAGATTCCTGAAGCTGGGCGCCTCCGGTGTCCAGATGGCGAGTCGCTTTGTATGCACGCACGAGTGTGATGTCCACGAAAACTTCAAACAGGCCTGGATAAATGCCAAGACAAAGGATGACCTGACGATCATAAAGAGTCCCGTTGGAATGCCCGGTCGGGTTATCAAGAGTAAATTTGTGGATAGGATCATAAACGGAGAGACCATACCTTTTAAGTGCACATACAAGTGTCTCAAGAACTGTGACCCTAAAAAAATCCCCTACTGCATCGCCGAGGTCCTGACAAACGCAGCTGAGGGCGACCTCGATGCCGGTTTTGCCTTCGCCGGTGAAAACGCATACAGGTGCAATGAAATCGTCTCAGTTAAGTCCCTGATCGCTGAACTGAAAAATGAAACATTGGCATATTTATAATGTAGAAAAAAACTTACTGTAAATATTTCTGTGATAAGTACCTGCCCTACCAGAAGAGAAGAAAGA
>JADFXD010000056.1:7479-22378 GCA_015233725.1 Nitrospirota bacterium
GCGGCTCCGCCCCCCTTTAGAACCCCCTGCAAGGGGACCAGTCCCCTTGACCCCCTCCTGCACAGGCTTGAGCTGTGGATGCGTCCAACTATCTTAAACCATCAGAATCTATTTAATCATTTTATTAGTTGACAAATTAGTCTTCTAACTGTTATAAATGTAGACTATAGTATTTATAGAGAGATTAACTTACAGACCTAGCGATTGTAAGGAGCGATCCGAATCAGCTCGCTGGATATAAAGGGGGTGTATTTATGAAATTAGGGGTATTTGTTAGCCAGTACAGCAGAGAGAACGATACCCTCAGCCGGCTTAAGGCTGAAAAGCTGGGAGTGATACTTGTACAGAACGGAGTGTACAATGCGGCTTTGAAGGAAGATGGTAAGTCCTCGCCGATCCTCGATAAGGACGCTACGATATATGCGCTTTCGGAGGATTTGCAATCGCGTGGACTGGGTGTTGGCAATGTTGACAGCAAGGTCAAGATAGTCGATTACGATGGTCTTGTTGATCTGATATTCAATGAATACGAAAAGATAATTTGGCTATAGGAGAACGACAAATGAGCAAATTAACAATAGGCTGTTTTTCATCTCTTGTGGGGTCAATGACCACCGATTTTGTTGTAAAACTAGCCGAGGCAGCCAGAAAAAAAGGCCATGACGTGGACATATGGTTATCTGGAAATGGCACGATGCTTTCCAAAAAGGGGCAGCGCTCCTTTAAGGATTACTCGTCGCTGGAAAAGACTATTAAGGACCTTGTCACCGGCGGTGTAAACGTGGTCGCATGTGAGGCATGCGCCGAGGCCAGGGGTTTTCACAAGGAAGACCTGATCGATGGCTTTGGTAGAAAGAGCATGGACTGGTACCTTGCCAGTTGCTTCAGCGCCGACAGGGTATTGCAAATAGGAGGTGAGTAATGGCTATAAAGAAAGTGGCCTTCGTGGTAGATAAACTGCCCTACAAGACCGAGACCTCACGGCTTGCCTTGACTCATGCCATCTCAAGCCAGACGGTGGAGATACATCTGGAGGATGGCGAAAACATCACGCCAGTGTTGGCCTTTATCGGAGAGGGCGTCTTAAACTGCATTAAGGGGCAGAAGGCATCAGACATGTACGGGATAACAAGCCTTGAGTCGCATATCAAAAATGCCCTGTTGACCGACATCAGGACTCTTATCTGTGCTGAGGACGTCAAGAGGTTTGGCCTCAGCAATGATGCCCTGATAATGGATGCGGAGGACATCGGCGCAGATATGGTCTCCGAGATAGTCCCCTTTGATGAAATCATGGAAGAGATGAACACCGCTGACCATATATTATTTTTCTGATTCGCCTAAATTACTAAACAATGTCGTTAAACAACAAAGGAGGTTTTTTAAGGTATGTCTGAACTGAGAAACGAGCAACCCACCGAGACCCTGGATGTCTTAGGGAGGGTGTGTCCATATCCGCTGGTGTTGACAAAGAAAAAACTCGAAAAGATGGGAAGTGGCACTCTGCTAAAGGTACTGTGTGATGCGCCTGCCTCGGCCGAGGACTCAATACCAAAGTATGCGAGTAAATCAAAGTATGGCTTTGATTCGGTTAAGATAGAGGATAAAGGTTATTGGGAACTCTATATCAAAAAAGCGTAGTTCTATAGACACAACAACGCTGGGGTGTCAAGCTGGGGTGCCACCAGGTATCAGTTGACACCCCATTTGTGCCCATATGAGGATTTGACGGCACATTTATGATAGCAATCGTTGATTACGGAATGGGCAACCTAAGGAGCGTGGCCAAGGGGTTTCTTAAGGTTGGTGTAGAGGCGGTGGTTACAAGCAGGCCAGAGGATATAGACAACTCCGATGGCGTGGTGTTGCCCGGTGTCGGGGCCTTTAGGGATTGCATGGCCAATCTCGATGGCCTATCGTTGGCAACTACCGTTGTGCGCTGCATAGAAAAGGGCAAGCCCTTTCTTGGCATATGCCTGGGGCTTCAACTGTTGTTTACCGAGTCGGAGGAGTTTGGCCATTGCAATGGCCTCAATGTCTTTGATGGCAAGGTGGTGAGGTTTCCCTCTAACGACCTGAAGGTGCCCCATATGGGATGGAACCAAGTAACGCCAACGAGGCACACGCCCCTATTTGACGACATAGAGGGCGAACAGTATTTCTACTTTGTACATTCCTTCTACGTTGCCCCCAGGGATGAGTCGATCGTTGCCGCCACCACGCAGTATGGAATAGCCTTTACCTCGATGGTCGCAAGGGACAACGTCTTTGCAATGCAGTTCCACCCCGAAAAAAGCCAAAAACTAGGCCTCAGAATATTGAAAAACTTTGCCGCCTTCGTAAAAAAGGGTTGATAGTTTAGTACACAACTGAAATATTGTGTATAATCATCCACTGTGAAAGAATATAATAAGGGGTCAAGGGGTCTGGACCCCTTGCAGGGGGGGTCGAGGGGGGGGCGGAGCCGCCCCCCTTTCTTTCTTTAATAATATGCCGCTTTTTGGTGAGATATTTTTAAGTGAGATATTGAAGAAGCCGGTCTTTGATGTCAAGGGCGAGGAGCTTGGCAACATACATGACGTCCTTGTGATAAAGGGTGAGACCTTGCCCAGGATAGAGGCGCTAATAATAAAAGACAAGGACAACTTCTACGGGGTGGACTACAAGAGCCTGAGCATATTTAACAGGAGGATGATGACCACAACGCTGCAACGCGACAACCTGCCGGTTTACGACTCCTTTGACGTTGACCTGCTTGCGGCGCGGGATGTACTGGACAAGCAGATTGTGGATATTAACGGGGCAAAGGTGGTCAGGGTCAACGACATAAAGATCGAGGGCTACAGGAACTGGGCTGTCCTTGTGGCCATAGACGTTGGGACACGGGGGTTATTGAGGCGCCTGGGTATGGAGAAAAAGGCGATGAATCTGTTGGGGTTTCTTAAGCTCCAACTGCCTGAAAACCTGATCAGGTGGGACTATCTGCAGCCATTAAGTCCGCGGTTAAAGTCGATCTCCCTGAAGGTCACCCAGAAGCTGGCCAAGATTCACCCGGCAGACCTGGCCGACATAATCAGCTCGGTATCGAGGGCTGAGGGGGCGAGTTTTTTTCGTTCCCTGGATGTTGAATCCGCTGCCGAGACCCTGTCTGAGCTGGAGTCTGATACACAGGTAGAGATACTCTCCAACATGGACACCGAAAAGGCCGCCGCCATCATCGAGGAGATGGCCCCCGATGACGCCGTTGACATACTGAGCGACCTGCCAAAGGACAAGACCAAAGAGATACTCGACTCCTTTGAACAAGAGGACGCCGAAAACATCCACGAACTGCTCAGTCACGAGGAAGACACCGCCGGGGGCCTAATGAATACCGAGTTCCTCCTCTACAACTCCGAGACAAAGCTCAAGGAGGTAATTGAGCGTTTTAAGACGGATGCGCGCGACGTGGAGACCATCTACTATCTCTACGTGGCCGACAAGTATGGTGTCTTAGTGGGGGTGGTGTCTATGAAGGATATGTTGCTCTCTGATGTTGAGATGAGTCTAGCCTCAATCATGTGTACCAACATAAAGTCCGTCCGACCCGACGATGATGAGGACATCGTGGCCGCCAAGATATCCAAGTACAACCTTGTTGCCATCCCCGTGGTAGATGACGATGGCCAGATGGTTGGCCTCGTGACCGTCGATGATATCATCGACAGGATATTACCCCCTAACGCCAGGAAAAAAAGAAAAAAGATATGAAAAGAGGAGGTGCCGTTGTGAAAGTCGAATTAACACTTGATGCTGCACAGTGGGTGGAGGCCGAACTTGCCGCCGGAAGTTTCCCCACGGCAGAGGACGCCATTTGTTACGCTGTCAATTACGCAAGAATGTCCAAACTCCGATGATAAGTTTGGCTCTTTCTCAAAGTGAATGGGTAACATTGACAGCGCCATTGCCTACGGTTGCTATAGGTCTTTATGCCCAGAGTTAGGGGAGAGCGCTTCTACAAGGACAGGAAAGGTTACCCATACGAAACGCTAAAGAACCATCAAAACTGTGTCTTGACGCAGGATTTTTTTGACAGTTCCTGCAGGCTATTATCGAGCCGTCTGTTTACCTCTTCCTCGATGAGCAGTTTCTCTATATCGTCTCTTACGTCCTGTATCTCTACGCCCTTGAAGTTGTCTTTATTTTCGTTGTAGAATCTCTCTATATCCTCGTTTTTTATTATAACAGACGATCTAATCTTGAGGTCTATGTACTGTTGGATCAACTTGTCATCCGTGCCGCTCAGTCTGAGTTTTAAGGCCTCCTTTTTTAACAGTAATCTGTTTACCATCACCCTGATAGCCTCATCCCTGGTTATCCCTGAGTTTGACTGATGGAACTCGTTAAATTCACTCAAGGTAATCGCTGTCTCATCCACAAAGGCAACCACACGATCCAATAGCCTAATTTCAGCCATAGCCGAATTTGGAATAAACATTAACAAGTAAAGCATTAAAATTATCACGGATGTGATCTGCAATGGCCATGATGCAAAGGTAGTCGGATTGAGCAAAAAGGGGTCAAGGGGACTGGTCCCCTTGCAGGGGGGTCCAGGGTTAAGAAGAGCCGCCCCCTTCTTTCTTTTCTTTGTCTTGTCTGTGTTCAAGTTAGAATGCCTGTCCGATGCTGAAGTAGAATCTTCCGGGTTCTTCGTCCCTGGCTCTATTTAGCTTATAGCCGTAGTCTATGCGCAGGGGGCCTATTGCGGTCATATACCTCAGTCCAAGGCCGGTGGTGTATTTGACGTCAAAGGGGTTGAAGGCCTTGAAATCATTCCAGACGTTTCCCGTATCCACAAATGTGACCATCCCAAAGTCACCTGCGACCTTGAAGCGTAACTCGAGGTTTGTCATCGTAAAGGCATTACCCCCTTGTGGATAGCCATTGCTGCCCTTAGGCCCAAGGGTGTCCTGCGCATAGCCTCTGACGCTTGTGCTGCCGCCCAGGAAAAATCTCTCCACTATGGGCAGGTCTACAGTGCGCAGCCAACCCTGCCCAATGCCACTCCTAAGGGAGAGGGCCAGGGTGACGCCCTTAAAGGTCTCCCTGTAATAGTTAAGGTTTCCTGTGAGCTTTATAAAGTTCGCCTGGGAGAGAAGCAGGGCGTTTGCAAGCTTCATGGATGCGCCAATCAAAAAGCCATCCGTGGGATTGGAGCGGTTATTTCGCGTATCAAACAACACCGAGGGCACAAGGCTGCTTATCACCAGCGTCCCCGTGTCCTCGTGAGAGAGTTCGACATCGGGACTGACATCCCAGGTCTTAACGAGGTTAAACTCGTAGGACAGTTGAGCCTTGATGTTATTGTCGAGGTACTTCTCTACGCTGGTGGAGGCGGTGTATTTCTCAAGTCGATACTTGACTGCCCTGGTATTGGCGTCTAGCTCCTCCCTCTTTTCAAAGGACAAGGTCGAGGTCAAGGGCAAGGCATATGACGTAAATCTCGGCTCAACATAGCTCAACGAGTACTTCTGGCCTAAGGCGCTCACCTTTGTGTTTAACGATATCTGCCTGTTCATACCACCAAGGTTTATATACTTGACATTAAAGAACCCCCTTACTCCCTCGTACTCACCGTATCCAACTCCGTAGTCTATTACACCTTGTTTGGCCTCATTTACCTTAAAGACAACGTCTTTGGACTGCCCGCCGCCATCAACCACTGAGAAATCCACACTTGTAAACAGTCCGGTCTTATACAGGTCCTTTACCTCCTCATACAGCGTGGTGGTATTGAAGGCTTCCCCGCTGCGATGCCTTATGATGTCCCTAAAGACCTGCCACTTTGTGCGCTTGTTTCCCGATATTATTGTCTTGCCAAAGACGTATGACTTGCCCTCTTCTATGTTAAACGTAAGCATGACCGAGGTATCCTCTATGTCAGTCTTTAGCTCTACGGTTACATCGTTGTAGCCATTTTTGTTGTAGTAGGATATTATACGTGCCCTGGCGTTAAAAACGTTGGTGTCATCGAGTGGGTCGCCCGGCTCTATTGCTACAAGTGATGTGATGGTCTCTGTGCTGACGCTGTTGTTGCCTGTTATGTCGATCTTAGCGACCTTCAACTGAGCGCCCTCGGTGACCTTTACGGTTATGATGGCCGTTTTGTCCTTTGGGTTGGTATTGATATCGAATGAATCTATGTTTACGTCGGGGAAGCCAATAGAGTTGTAGTACTGTGTAAGGGCGTCCTCATCGGCGTCTATGACGTCAGGGTTTAGGGGTTGGCCTTTTCTTAAGGAGATGACCTCTTTTAGCTTGTCCTTGTCTATGGTGATTCCCTCAAAGGTCACACCTGATACCTCATAGGCATCCCCTTCTTCTATTTCAAAGATCACGTTGTAGGAGTCTGGCTTCTTCCAGGTCTTGGCGGTGACAACGGCATTGATATAGCCACCCTGATGGTACAACGACAGGATGGTCTGTATTGCCTCGTTGACGGAGTCTTGGGTGACACTGCCGGTATCGTAGAAGGACAGCTCGTTTATCAGGGTGTCTTCCGAAAAGACGCTTAACCCCTTAAAGCTGATCTTTATCCTTTTATCCTTGTCCTTCTCTGTCTCTTCGCTTACCCTTGTCTCCTTGCCATCAACGGGCTTAATTATATCAGGTTGTTGTCCATTATCGACACGCTCAACGACCTCTACGTAGAGGTCTGTGCCATCTGCATACACCCTGATATCGTCAAAGACGCCCTTAAGAAAGGCGCTCCGTATGCCGGCCCTGATCGCCTCGTCGCTTAGTTCGTCCCCAACGCTGATACCAAGGATGTATATAAATTCCTCCTCGCTCACCGAGTGCAACCCCGACACCGTCAGGGTCGATACCCTCACCGCTGCCTCTGTCGGTATAGCGACGATCAATATCATCAGAAGAAAAGGCAAAAGAAAAAAAGGGGACGTCTGGCCGCTTCTTTTTCGCTCCAGGACGCTCCTGGCCCCCTTCAGAACCACCTGCAAGGGGTCACGGACCCCTTGACCCCTTCTTGTGAGTGGGTGGAGCTTAGGGGGTGGGGTATGGTAGAGGATTGCAGCGTGGGATTGGGGGCGTCCCACCCCTTCATCCGTTTGTCTGCCTGATGACAGCATCGACAGCCGTTTAACCCTATAATTCGTCAAGGTTGAGCTTTGTTATCCTACCTGTTTTAGAGTCTTCCAACCCTGCCTTGACACTTTCGAGGGCATCTTTGTTGTCATATAGCCATTAGATGGGATATCCACAGTGCATATGCCTGTAGCGTTTGAGCAGGCATTGTCTGTCTGAGCCGATATAATTACCTTGTCCATAATATATGGTAATACGTTTCATTGATTATTTGCAATGAAAAACTTGTAAACATTATGCCTATAAAGCGAGGGCAACGACATTGAGCCAGGGGCGGTTTACCTAACGCTGCGACAACAATGGTGCCCCACCCCTCCCCAATCGTTTTGCCGTAGAGCTAAAAAGCACAAGACTATTGTATAATCTTAATCATGGATATACAAAGGGTTAAAGATTTCTGGCTGATAGAGGCAGAAGAAGCATTACAAGTAGCACAGCATCTCTTTGAACCTGATGAAAAGAGGCGCTTTATAACGGATGTTCTGTAAGGAATAAGCATAAATATAAGTAAATATAATGACTTAAGGGTATTTTTTGGTCAAACTGTAGACACTATAAACACAAGATAAATAAAAATATTTCTTCATAAATAAATTATCTATGGTCTATAATAGTAGCCACTATGTATATAGATTACTCAACGGTAAAGACATCCAGTGGTAAAAGCCACACGAGGATATTGTTGCGTGAATCCTATCGTGAGAAGGTACCACTGCATTCAAACGTGGTCACATTGCTGCCGCATAGTAACAACGCCATATTATGAAGGTATAAAAGTGCCTTAAATCCTGGCAACCACGGTTGATTGTGGTGCTACCAAGCAATAAGATGAGCATGTAATTTATACTTATTTGCATCCATATGTTCTTATGCTAACACAATCTATCATTAAATACAAGATATCGAAATTGCCTGGGTGCATAAATTTTTCGTACAAGTGGGGACAAGTGGATATTATGGGGTCAAGGGGTCTGAGGGGGGCCAGGAGCGTCCTGGAGCGGTAAAGAAGCAGCGCCGCCCCCTTCTTCCTTTCCCCCCTTTTCAAAGCGGATGGCGTCGAACTTTATGTCCAGATGATTTTCTCCGAGGTTTGCGTCGATCACGGACGGATAGGCAATGCCGTCTATCCATACCTTGTCCTTGTACACGATACGCAGGATATTGTCATCGTCAATGTAAAGAAGCTGCTTAACCGGTATCAGGGCGGCCTTGTCTATGACAATTACCCGCTCAAACGTCTTTAACACGAGCCAATCGCCAAGCTCATTGCTTATTCCATCGACAATCTTCCACCACAACAGCCCATCCCTTATCACCCTGGCAAAGATGACCTTGTCGGCATCATCCATCTGGGGGCTGCTGGAGAGCTGCCCGTCCTTCTGCGAAAACTCGCCAACTAAAAAACCCAATGAATAGATGTTGACCTGAAAACCGTCCTCATTCAATACAATAGAGGCGTTGCCTGAGAGAGTCTGCTTGCTTGTCTTTAGTTCTATCTCAGCGCTGCCCGATATCCTGACAACGTTGCTCAGACGCTGCATGAGCTCGTTCAAAGTGATGTCCTGTGGCTTGTGGTCTACCGTATCTGTGTCTTTTAGCCTTGGCGCTCCGGCACACGCGCACAATGACACGACAATCAGACTAACGATTAATGGCAATCTTAAGGGCTTCATCGATGTTCTTAACGCCTTTGAGCTGTATTTGAGGATTAATATTGACTATGGTCGCAGGACTGAGCCTGGTGAGGTTTGCCTCCGGCAGGATGGCCTGCTTAAAACCGATCTTCGCGCCCTCCTTGAGCCTTGACTCCGCCTGCGAAACTGCACGTATCTCACCGGAGAGACCAACCTCACCAAATAAAAAGAGGCTCTCTTGCACAGGTCTGTCCAAAAACGACGACGCTATGGTAGTGATTATCCCAAGGTCAAAGGCCGGTTCCGATATCCTTAGCCCACCAACTACATTGAGGAAGATGTCCATGTGCCCCAGGTGCAACCCCCCGATCTTCTCAAGCACCGCCACCAGGAGGTTGACCCGGTTTACGTCAACACCGATCCCTGTGCGGCGTGCAACCCCAAAGGTCGTCTGTGTCACGAGGGCCTGCAGCTCAACCAACAGCGGACGGGTCCCCTCCATCGTGGAGATCACCGTTGTACCGGAGACCCCCATTGGCCGCTCCGCCAGGAAAAGCTCCGAGGGATTGCTGACCTCGGCAAGTCCCCCCTCGCGCATCTCAAAGACCCCGATCTCGTTTGTTGAACCAAAGCGATTCTTCACCGCCCGTAATATCCTGTAGGGATGGCCCCTGTCGCCCTCGAAGTATATAACCGTATCCACGATGTGTTCCAGCGTCCGCGGGCCGGCAATGGCCCCATCTTTGGTGACATGTCCTACGATAAACACCGGCACCGAGGACTGCTTGGCATAGAGCATCAGCTTCATGGCGGTCTCCCTTACCTGCCCCACTGACCCTGGCGCTGAGTTGAGCTCTTGCGTAAACACCGTCTGTATCGAGTCTATGACGACCACCACTGGCTTTACCTGCTTTATGTGCTCAAAGATTACCTCAATAGACGTCTCCGAGACGATCAGTATCTCAGGCGTGTCTATACCCAGTCTCTTTGCCCGGAGCTTTATCTGCTTCAGGGACTCCTCGGCGCTGACGTACAGCGCCACTCCCCCAACGGAGGCGTTGTTTGTATAGACCCCCTCCAGCAATTGCAGAACCAGGGTTGACTTGCCGATGCCCGGGTCTCCGCCTATGAGGATGAGCGAACCGGCAACGATCCCCCCGCCAAGCACACGGTTTAGCTCCTGCAACCCTGTGGATATCCGTTCCTCGTCGTTTAGCTCGATATCGGCGATGGAGGTCGGTGTGGACCTTGAGGATACCCTGGATGACTTTGATCTCTCCTGGCGTTGCTCAACGAAGCTGTTCCACGTCCCACAGTCGGGGCACTTGCCGACCCATTTGAGTGATTGTCGCCCACACGACTGGCACTGAAAGACCGTCTTGTCCTTAGGGGGATTGATCGGGGCGCTCCTTACAGTCAAATTGATCGGTTCGCTCCTTACAGTCAAACTGATTGGCTCGCTCCTTACAGTCAAATTGATTGGCTCGCTCCTTACAGTCAAATTGATTGGCTCGCTCCTTACAGTCAAATTGATTGGCTCGCTCCTTACAGTCAAACTGATTGGCTCGCTCCTTACAGTCAAACTGATTGGCTCGCTCCTTACAGTCGCAGGCAATGCCCATCCCTCGGCCTGGGAAACAGGCCTCCCTGATGGCCACCGTGATGGCGGCCTTGGCCCGGTCAACCGCATCATAAAGTCGCAGCCCCTTGGCGAGGTTTGCGGCAACGGCGGCAGAGAACATACAGCCCGTGCCATGCACCTTTCTGTCAAACATGGGCGATTCAAACTCGCTAAAGGCCTCTCCGTCATAGAGCACGTCCACTGCCATCCCAAAAGGCATATGAGACGCCATATGTCCACCCGTTATGACAACGGCGCACTTGCCCCCGGCCAGATTGTGGATCAACTGTGCGGCTGTGTATATGTCGTCGCGGCTGTGGATATCGATCCCGGCCAGGAGCTGCGCCTCCGGGATATTGGGTGTGACCACCGTTGCCAGCGGCAAGAGCCTGTCTCTGACGATAGAGAGGTTGTCTCCCTTAACAAGGGCCATCCCCGAGGATGATACTATAACCGGGTCTATGACCAGGTTTTTAAGCTCGTGGGCATTTATGTGGTGGATCAGGCACTCTATCTGTTGGGTATCGTAGAGGATGCCGGTCTTTATGGCATCGGGTCTGATGTCGCTTAACAGCACGTCGAGCTGCCTGTCGAAGGCCTCAAGAGCAACGCCCTGGACAAACTGCACCCCCCGTGTGTTCTGCGCCGTAATGGCCGAAACCACGGACAGGCCATAGACCCCCTCCCTGTTAAACACCCTCAGATCAGCCGTAACCCCAGCCCCACTGGTTGGGTCAAAACCGGCAACACTCAACGCTATCTTCATGAAATTAAGAAAAAGAAGAAAATAAGGGGCGGCTCCGCCCCCCTTTAGGACCCCCCGCAAGGGGACCAGTCCCCTTGACCCCGTAATGCTCAATCCTAAAAGTTATACAAAAACTTTTGTCCAATTACTTATCCTGCTCACAGTGCATAATTTATACACAATATTTCAACTGTTGCTGAACTATCCCAATTTATTTCTCAAACACATTAGACTACTTGATAACTCTTGTCAATTCTGATCTCTTCAAACCTGGTAATTACCTCCCTGGAACAGAGCCTCTCACCACAGTGGAGACAGACTTCTGCTCTTACATTTATTGTAGCAGTATTGCCGCTACCCCTAATGAATGTACACTATTTGCTTACAAGTTTATTTTAAGGCGTTCTAACGATCTAAAGAGCGCATTGATACATGTGGTAGCATCATCTGTTAGCGGTGTGTCTGTTTCCTTGAACCATTTATCTTTTTCTAATGCCTGTTCTCTGCTCTCATCTATATTTATGACCTTTTTAATTAACTCCGATATGGTCAAGAGGTCATCCTCCTGTTGGAGCAACCGGTAGAGGGTTCGTGTAGTCTCAAGTATGCTGCCGATCTCATTATTTAAGCTATCGGATAGCTCAAACCCCTTCTCTTGAACCTTAAAGAGGAGCTCTACCCACGCTTGATGGTCCCATGTCCCTTGGTGTCCTCTGATGAACTCGGCAATGATATCTACCAGGTCCTCAACCCTTGCTATTATGTCGGTGTAGAATTGAAAGGCATTTTTACCCTGCTTCTTGGCCCTGTACATTGCGATGTCTGCCTGTTTTAACAACAGTTCGCTATTGATCCTGTACTCAGTGTTGTTTTTAAACGGATATACGCTGATCCCAATGCTCGCGCTGATATTGCAAACCTTATCCTTTAGATAATATGGCCTGTTTAGAGATGCAATGATCTTTTCAGCTACAACGGCGGCATCTTCCGGGTCCTTTATCTTTGCGAGTATGATAGTAAACTCATCGCCTCCCATGCGTGCGGCCGTATCTGACTTACGCAGATTTTCTGACAGCCTGCTTGCCACCTCCTGAAGCAGGAGGTCTCCGTAGTCGTGTCCCAGCGTGTCGTTGATTATCTTAAAGCTGTCCAGGTCTATAAATAAGAGGGCAAACATATACTTATCACGTCTTGCCATCTCAATTGCGCTGTTGAAGCGATCATGAAACAACATCCGGTTAGGCAAGGACGTCAGGGTATCAAAGTGAGCAAGGCGTTGGAGCTGACTCTCAAAGTGCTTGCGCTCTGAGATATTCCTTAGCACGTAGACACACTGTTTGACCTCTCCTTTTTCGTCTCGTATTGGAGATGAGCTGCATCCTATGTAGATATCCTTACCGTCTCTGTCGTGATGAATATGTTCGGTCTTTGCGTGTTTACCGGTCTCAGCGGTGATCATTATCGGACACTGGACATCCATGTGATGACAAGGCATGGGTCTCTTGTGGATCAAGGCATGACATGTATTGCCTTTTACCTCGGACTCCAGGAACCCGTACTCTTTTAAGAAGACCTGGTTAACCTCGATTACCCTAAAGTTATTGACGTCAATGACGATGACAGCATCGTTCATGCTGTTTAGAACGGTATGGATAAACTCATTTGAGTGTTTGAGGGCATCCTCTGCCTTTCCGTGTTCAATGATCCCCGCCAGGGTGTTAGCCACTGCGATCAGAAAGTCTTCCTCGAGTTTATCCCTCTTGTGTCCGGCATCGACGTACAGGTTAAGAACCCCAAGGATTGTGCTGCCGGACTTAATCGGTATACAAAAATGACCATGATCCGACATTCCCTCGAAGCTGACTTCATGCAGATCGTTTACATGGTTTGCATAAATGACCTTGCGGGTAGATGCCGCCAAACCGCAGAGACATTTACCAAAAGGAAGGTTCCTGCAATGGATTTGCAGGTATTCTGATAAATGACGTTGAGCCGCCATTGTCAACGTTTCAGCGTCGGCATGCGTAAGAAATATGCTGGCCTTCTTCTGAACCTTGATCCACGGAGCCGAAAGCACCAGGTCAAGGGCGCTTTCGAGCTTGCTCTTTAGAGGGATTTGCTCCAGTGCAATCTGAAGCATTGTGTTTATTACCTCTTGCATGAAGTAGTTGTGATTGAGTTTTGTCTCTAACTGGTTACGTTCCTCTATCTCGTGCCTTAGAGACTCGTTGACCTGTTCGATGTCATCATTGGCCTTTTTGAGCTTCAACGTCCTCTCTTGTACCAGTGTCTCCAGGTGTTGACGATGACCATGCAGCTCCTGCTCCAGCGCTTTCCTGCTTGTTATGTCTCTTATGATGCCAATTGAATGCCAGAACCCCTCTATCTCTATGGCCGATATGGATACCTCTACCTGTATCTCCGTCCCATCGCGTCTTATCGCGACAAGCTCGTGTGTCTTATCCACTACGTTACCGATACCGGTTGCCTGAAACTTATCAAACCCCTTGACAAAGTCCTCATCGTAAACCTTTGGAACGATCAGGTTGTGTAACGGCTTATTCAGGGCTTCTTCACTTGGATAGCCAAAGATGTCTTCGGCAAACCTGTTCCAGAAAGAGATCAAACCATCACTATTCATCATGACAATAGCATCCTTGGCGGCGAAGGTCAATTTCTTTAATATCTTCTCGCTGACGGTTAAGCCATTTGTAACAGAATCTTTCATTGCTCTTATTCCTTATATAACAATAACATAGTATATAAAAATATGCAAGTGTTTGAATTGCAGACAGCGATTCAGGGGAATTAATATCTTATTAAGGTTAGCCCTGGTCATCAGCGGGAAGGATGCTATCGACAGGCTTTTCTCGGCCTTTATGGCACATTTTGAAAGATCGGGCGTCAAGTACAATAAGACAGAAGTCGCCGGGATAAGTTATTATAAGGTAGCAGGCAAATACGAGGGCGATTGGTTTTTTTGATCCCCGCCGGTGATGCCCTGTTTGGCGTCTATGAAGCCGTCAGCGACGAGTTGGCAACTAAGGGTTGTCACTAAAGATTAATAAGTAACTTATCGGTACCGATGGTAAGTAATTCTATCTAACAAGAAGGGAGATTATGATAGAAACCTTTAATAATGACGAGAAAGGATATCAGGCCTGGATTGAAAACAATCCAGATGGTTTTGTGATTGACAGTAACCCTAATCCAAGTACCGAGTCTTTATACCTGCATACCGCTGCATGTAGGACAATCAATCCTTTTAGACGTAAACCAAAGGGAAGGAATGCCCCTAAGTCCTACATAAAGATGTGCTCAAAGAATAGAAAAGACCTTGAGAATTGGGCTATGAGAAAACTTAGAATCACATTAAAACAATGTCAGATTTGCTTTAAGCTAACACCGGCAGAGGCAAGTGATACGATACCACTAAAGCATTAAAGATGTGGTAAGATAGAACTATGCAGTTTGTATATGATTTGACGCTAAAAACGATCCTAAAGGATATCCCCAAGCGCTTTTTTAAGATGGTCACTGGTTTTGAGGATGCTAGGTTTCTGGATGTCCAGTTGCCTTTTGTCGAATATAGACAGCCTGATCTGATAATGGATATGCCTGATGGTTCTTTATGGCACTTTGAGATACAATCCGTGCGACATGGAAATGCTTAAGAGAAGCAAAACAAAAATGGGCATGGTTCATATAGAGCCTACGCATAAACTACAAAATCATTATGTGCCAAAGGCTTCAATG
>JADFXD010000144.1 GCA_015233725.1 Nitrospirota bacterium
TCTAAAGGGGGGCGGAGCCGCCCCTTTCTTTCTTCTCTTCTGGTAGGGCAGGTATTTACAATCCGATTACCTATTTACAGCAGATGGAAATCTTGTCATATCGGTGTGGGGGATGAACATTGCCGATATGTATTCATCCATGTATCCGCCTACTACGGAGAGTTCAACGTATGTCATCTTTGATGCGATGTCTTCCATTTCTCTTCTGAGTTCGTCGGACATAAGGGCCAGGTAGGCGCCAATAATTGACGTGTTGCCTAGGAATACGTATCTGTCCCGCGCGAGGTCTGGCAGCATACCGAGCATGATGGCCTTTGGTATGTTCAGGGAATTTCCAAATCCACCGGCTATGTAGACCTTATCCAGCACCTCAAGGGGCATCCCCACCTCGTTAAGCAGGAGCGAAACACCGGCAAAGATTGCGGCCTTGGCCCTGATCAGGTTTTCGATATCGACCTGTGTCAGGACAATGTCCCTATGCACGACGTTATCCGTGTGGAAGACGAACTCTAATCCCTCCTGACCTTCCCGTATGCGCGGGGACTTGCCGGGGAAAAATATACCCTTTTGATTTATAATGCCGGTTGTGTACATCTCCACGATTGCGTCGATCATCCCCGAACCACATATCCCCACGGGGGCAACGCCGTCTATGACGCTAAAGCTGAGTTCCAACGTAGTGGGGTCGATCTTCACCGACTCAATGGCCCCTGGCGTGGCCCTCATCCCGTGTCGTATGCCGCTGCCCTCAAAACACGGGCCAGCCGAACAGGCAGCCGTCATTATCCACTCGTTGTTGCCGATGGCCACCTCGGCGTTTGTGCCGATGTCCATAAACAGCGATAGCTCAGGGTTCTTGTACAGCTTCGAGGCCAGTATGCCCGAGACAATATCGCCGCCAACATAGCTGGCAACCGCCGGTGAGGTATAGACCGGCGACTGTGGGTTAATGGACAGCCTCGCCGCCTGTGCCTTCCATACCGGATAGATGTTGACCGTCGGGATATATGGCTCTTCCCTTATGGAGGCCGGATTAAGTCCCCAGAATATCTGTGACATCGTGGTGTTGGCCGCGATCACGGCCCCGTCTATTTCGCAGCTTGATATAGTGTGCTTGTCCATAAACGAGCTTATGATGGTATTTATATCGCCAACGACGGCATCTCTGAGGTCATCCATACCGCCCCCCTCAGTGGCGTAGACGATTCTCGTTATGACGTCGTCGCCGTATCTGGTCTGGGAGTTGTATGTTGAACCTATATCAATGACCTCGCCAGTTGCAAAGTCAACCAGGTATACAACCACGGTGGTAGTGCCAATGTCTATGGCCAGAGCAAACCTGCGCTTACACCTATCTGGCAGAAACAGCGATAAGGCCTCAGCCGATACATCGCTGTGCTTGCTGTAGGACAGGGAGACGTCCCAGTTACCCTCTCTGAGGGCGTCGTGGATGGTTGACACGAGCTCGTAAGAGTAATTCATCGTCAGGGAGATTTCTCTGACTGCCCTCTTTACCCTTTCAAGGTCGCTGATGTTATCCTGTATCGATGGTGGTGGTAATCGAAGTGACAGACGCTTTACCAGCGGGTCTATCGCAACACCGTATGAGGTCAGATATGCCGCGGGGTCCTTAAAGGCCGCTATTGCGATACGGCCACCAAGGACGAGTTTTGACTCCTTTGGTATCTCAATTGTCAGCGGAGTTGATAACGTGCTCTGGCAGGCCAGGACCATCCCGGCAGCTCGTTCTTCCTTCTGCATCCTGCCGTAACCCCTGGAATCGACCTGACCTTCCAGCACCCTGACCTTGCACTTGCCACAACTGCCCTTACCGCCGCATGGGGCCGCGAGGTAGAGGCCGTGTCTCTTTAAGGCGTCATAGATGGTCTCCTTTTCCTGTACGTGGAGGGTCATCTCCCCTGCTATTTGCATATCCATCGTCTTAGTCAATGATTGCGCTTCCTTTCTGCCCCATAATTAATTATATACGAGCAAGAGGGAAAGAAAGGGGCGGCTCCGCCCCCCCTTTAGAACCCCCTGCAAGGGGACCAGTCCCCTTGACCCCGTAATGGTCAATCATAGTAATTACTTCACTCTGTTGTTGTAGATAATCCAGGACTGTTTATCACGATTGCCCATGGTGTCTACTACCTCGATATCGATTACGTTCCTGCCAGGTTTGAGGCTTACCAGTGTTGAGAATGAGCCGTCCTTGTTGACGTTGACGCTGTGTTTGGCAATGGTCAGGGCGACCTGGCCTACGCCTCCTGTGATCTTACCCTTAAGGGTTGTCTCATCCGGTTTTGAGTGTAGTGTTTTTTTGTCCTCGTTAGGAAATTCAATAGATATCTTTGGAGGCATCTTCTCTTTTCTGACAACCACGTAAGTCTTGGTCTCGACACGACCGGAGCTGTCCTTTGCGGTGACTATAATCTCATTGTTGCCAATCTTTAATTTAACCACATAACTGAAGTTACCCTTACTGTCTATCTGTACAGGGTCGTTATTTACGTTGACCTGTGACTGTATTCCCTCTGCGTTTACATTGCCAGCTATGTTAACGGTCTCATCTGTAGTGCTTGTGCCATCAGTGATACCTGTTAGCGTAAATCTCAGTGGTGGCAGAGGTTTTTTCTCAGGTGCATGTGGAGTAGGCGTAGGTTTAGGCGTATGGGTTGGTTTTGGAGCAGGCGTAGGTTTAGGTGTATGAGTAGGTTTAGGTGTCGGTATTGGCTGAGGCTCTGGTGTATGTATGGGCGCAAGTTTTGGCGTAGAAACTGGCGTGTAAACTGGAGTTGGCACAGCAGTAGGAACTGGTGTGGGTGGTAGCGTTGGTTTTGGTGTCGGCGGAGGTGTTGGCTCTGGTGTATGCGTAGGTTTAGGTGTTGGTGTCGGCTCTGGTGTATGTATAGACGGAGGAGGTGTCTGGGGTGGAGGTGTTGTAGGTGATGGCTCACAGGTTGTAAACATACCAACGGTCTTACATTTTTCTGCTGCTTCCGAGACTCCCAGTCGGAGCATCCGCCTGGTTGAAACGCCAAGCTGCGATATGATAAAGAATAAAGCCGCTACAAGAATAGCTATCTTAAGAATCAAAGATATAATGCCCCTATTGAGATAACTTCTCGTGTTCAAAACAATGACCTTCCTGATACCGATGTCACATTAGTCCAATCAAAACCTTAATTTAACGGTTATAGGCAGATTGGATTCTATCTTTATATCCCGGCCAATGGACAGCACAGACCTTTCAATAGTTACCTGAACCTCTTTTCGCTCTATGCCGGCATAGGCAACGTTTCCACTGACAGACAGTGTAGCGTTGGAGAGATTGATCTTGGATATATTCTCCACGGAGAGCCCAAGTGCACCCAAGGTCAGTTTGACGGGAAGGGGCTTTTTTTCCTTACCCCGTTGTGCCTCCAGTAAGAGGCTGTCTTTCTTGGATTTTAGCGCAATCACTAAAGAGAAAGAGCCGTCTCTTGCTATAGTCAACTGTTGTCCCCCCAAGGTGATCTGCAAGTTTTCATCGAATGTCCCTTGCACGGTGGTGTCACTGTCAATGGGGGTCTTTTTTTTAAGCTCAACGCCTTGCTGGACATTGGCATCGGGCGCTGCAGAAGGTGGAACCGGTAGGGGTAGAGGCTCTGCGGCAGCTTGTTTAGCGCTACTTTGCTCAGTGTTGCTTTGATTAGCTGGCAGCAGGTTATCAGGCGTGTTGGTTGATAATTGACATTTCTTTTGCAAATCGGACAGTTTGACATTCGGGGTGTATTCGAAGTCATACATCCCGATCCTCAGTGTCTTGTCCTCGGGGTCAATCCCTAGTGCCTTTTTAAAATACATCACGGAGCGATTACAATTGCCGTCTCTGAGGGAATCGACCCCCTTTTCGTAGGTCATAAGTGCCGTGACAGACCCGCCGAAGGCATCAAGCCCACATCCACCGCACAAGACAACGGCCCACAGCAGTACCGTTAATATGGGCTTGCCAAACAGACGTTTAATTAGACGTTTATTAATTATATCCCTCAATACGACCATAAAACTCCTTTCTTAATATTACTTTAGACCTACCCACTACATCACTTTCAGCAGTGGCTAGCCGAGGTTAATAGTGCTAATGTTGATACAAGCATTAGCACTATCTCTCCCTTATGACTTATAGCCAACACTATTAACCTCGTTTAGTTATTTATCCCCAAAGAGTTTCCGTTAGAACTGGTAAACCATAGACACTGTAACCTTATCCTTGTCCTTGGCCAGGTCAACGGCGCCATCGATCTGCCAGTGCTTAAACAACACCGTCCCTGCGCCGGCCGTCCAATGCCAGAGATCTTCGCCACCATTGTAAAGACCGTAGTAGGATGTTTTATTATTAGCGTACAGAGAATGCTTTGGCTCATAATAGGTACCAGTTCTTATAGCAATCGGTGTTTCTTGTGCGTACAAGACGTACTCAGTTCCGAGGTGAAACTCCCAGACATTGGGGATATCGTAGTTTTCGGGCTTTATGTCCTCTGATTTGTTATTTATATACTGGGACGCCTTAAAACCATCCATTAAATCTGAATATTTGACATACTTACCCTCAGTTATGATTGTCCAGCTTTTTGTAGGTTTTACAGCGGCGCCAACCGAAAATGTATCGGGGATTTTATAATCCATATCTGTCTTAAATATCGCTGGGGTATTCGCTGCTACTAAAGTACTAGTAACATACTGATAATTGAATCTAGGCATTCTGCTGTAATTAATTCCAAATCTTAGGAAATCCCACGGCACAAAAAGCAAACCAGCACGATAAGTCATCTTCGTAGATGAACCTGACGACTCACCCGAAGAGGTGTAGGTTCCATCTGATGTAGTCTTGTATTGTTTGAATACAAACTCGCTTTTTAAATCAAGATTTGCCTCGCTAACCCCTGCTCCAAAAAACAGCTTGTCATCAAAGAAGCCCTTAGCAAGACTTAGACCATATTCGTCAACAGATATCTTGTTGTAACCAGGTTGTTGAAACGTGTTACCACCATAAACAAACTCAGAGTTGGCATAAGCTAACTTGTTGTAAAATAGAGATACATTGACAAAATTGTCAAAAAGTGGAGTTGAAAACGATCCAAAAGAAAA
>JADFXD010000145.1 GCA_015233725.1 Nitrospirota bacterium
CGGAAGTTCTTCATTATCACAAAGACGTTGTCGCCAAAGCCAAACCTGGCCTCCATGATGTTGCCGCGAGCGCTCTTGATACAGATGATTATTCGCTTAAAGCCAAGCCCGCGAAACATGATCTCCAGGATCATCCTCAACATGTCGTTGAGCGTGAAATCCTCTATAAGTGTGTTTGCCACCTCCTGAATGCCCCGACTAAGCAAAGACTCCGAGGACTCCTTTGTCCCGCTAAGGTTTACGCCGCACTCCAATAGGTGTATGCCACCTATGTCTTTGTATCTCTCTTCCTTTGTTGGCATAGGTGGTTGTTCCTCCTGCGATTTCTCTACCGTTTTAGAGCTTAATAACTGTTTGGCCATCTTTATAAACGCAACATCACTCAGGTCGATATTATAGGCGGCTGCGTATTCATATATCTCCCTTAGCGATGCCGTTACCACACTGGCGACATCTGCCGGCGTAAGGGTAAAGCAATTCCTGTAGCGATGCAGGAGAGAGCCTAAGGCCTTATCCCAGATATCCGCCGCCCCCGATGAGTTGGAGATCAGCGTACAGAGCTCGTTTGAGAAGCCTACAAATCCCCTCAGCACGTCTTCTTTCTCTGTTGGTTTGGGGATGCTTGCCTGGGGTACCCTGCTCATGCTGTGTATTATCTGAGTGGGCAGGTGCCATTGTTTGGCCAGCTCGATACCGAGGTTGTCGTATGATATTCCAAGCATCGAGTAGGATGCCCTCTTTTCATCATCGCCGGTCTTTGCCATCAATTCCTTGATCCTTTTGCCTTCGACGGGCAGATAGTAGGTTACCACGATCTTGCCAAGGTCAAAGAACATCGCGCACAAAAATGACTCCTCTATCTTTTTGCTATCCAGGGTTGATGCCAGTTTTCTGGATAGCACTGCCCCTATGAAGTTGTTAATCAGCGCGCCACGCAGCTCACGGGCCAGGTTTTTATCACGTAGATTTTCAAACAGCATCAGTGAAAGGGCGGCGTTGCGTATGTGGTCAAGGCCAAGTATGTAGACCGCCCGGGAGATCGTTGTGATCTTGCCGGTGTGCTGTGTGTTTATGTAGTACACCGTGTTGACCATCCTTAGTATCTTGTTTGTCAGGGCAAAGTCCTGGAGTATTGTGTCGGTCAACTCCGTTATGGTTGCGTCACTCTCGCGGGATGCCTGCTTACTGACCAGGTTAATCGTGTGAGACATGACCGGGAGTTCATTGCCCTCCTGCATCTTTTTTCTCAATTCAACAAACGTTTCTTCTTTACTTTTCACTGTAGTCCTTCAAACATAAAAGTCCTTTTACTGAGTCCTGTATCAAATTTCCTGACCTTTTTATCAAGGGCATTGTTTTCCGTATCGAGGATAGTCACGTACTTCTCGAGTTCCATTGCGCTGTGAGCAAATTCGTTAAGCATACTCTGCATGATCTTTGATTTTTGTGCCGTTAGCTTATAACGCTCACTTATCTTGGTGTTAAGTTGCATGATGGCCCTGAATCTGTTCAAAATACCGGAGACGGTGTCTTTATAGCCCATGAGGACTACGTTATATCCCTTCAGGCCGGCTATCAGCTTGCTGTGTTTTTGTAGCTCCTCGCTGTAGAGCGAGATGAGTATCTTTTGCTTTTCTATGGTTGTATCACAGTCATTTTCCTGGACCGCGATCTTGCCATCCTGCTCTTTAATGACCCTGGTGAACCCCTCAAAGGCCTTATCCCAAAGTTCTAAGTCATAGAGGTCCTGTGTCTTGATAACCTTCATGATGGCGTTGAGGTGGTCAACCATCAGCAGGTGCAGGTCCTTTATCAGGATCATCTTGGGGTTTTGTTTCATTTTTTCGTTGGCTGCCTCCATATCTTTTTGAGCCTGCTGCAAGAGCGCAGACAAGAAATCCTGCAACACCTCTATCTCCACCTCCTGCATAGCCTCCATCTCAAGGTAGCTCTTGTATTTAAAATAATAAAAGACACTCAGACCCATAAATAATAATAATAACTCAATGATATATATAAAGACTATAAGATTTAACTTTATCATAAACCTACATATTTATGGTTTCGCACCTTCCCTGTTCAAGGCAGGGGCAGGCTTCAAAAGCAGCATTAAACGCCTGTTTAAAAAAAAGTGCAAAAGTCTGATACATAATTATTTGTGGGGAGGGGAAGCAGCATAGCACCACCCCCCACACTTACCTGCGCAACTTTCAACCAATCTTTTACAATGCTTCCTAAACGACGTTACGCCTTGGATTTGTCTACAAGGCGGTCTTTCTTGAGCCAGGGCATCATTGCCCGCAGTTGTGCGCCAACCGTCTCTATCTGATGCTGTTGTCCCTTTTTTGTGAGGGCGTTGAATACGGGCTTGTTAGCCTTACATTCGAGGATCCACTCCTTTGCGAACTGTCCCGATTGTATCTCATCGAGGATAGTCTTCATTTCTTCCTTGGTCTTGTTATTGATGATGCGTGGCCCGCGCGTGAGGTCGCCATACTGTGCGGTGTTGCTTATGGAGTAGCGCATGTTTGAGATGCCGCCTTCGTATATGAGGTCGGTTATCAGCTTGACCTCGTGCAGACACTCAAAGTATGCCATCTCGGGGGCATAGCCGGCCTCAACGAGGGTCTCAAAGGCGGCCTGGATGAGGGCAGTAAGACCGCCGCACAACACCACCTGTTCACCAAAGAGGTCGGTCTCGGTCTCTTCCCTGAACGAGGTCTCGATGATACCCGCTCGTCCACCGCCTATTGCGCTGGCATAGGCCAGGGCTATGTCTCTGGCATTGCCGGCGGGGTCCTGGTTTATGGCGATCAGGCACGGTACCCCGCTGCCCCTTACATACTCACTACGCACCAGATGACCGGGGCTCTTGGGCGCCACCATAAAGACACTCGCCTGTGCCGGTGGGGTTATCTGACCAAAGTGGATGTTAAAGCCGTGGGCAAAGGCCAGATACACGGATTTCTGCATATACGGGGCTATCTCCTCGTTGTATATGTCGGCCTGAAACTCATCTGGAAGCAGGATCATAATAACGTCGGCCTCCCTGGCTGCATCCGGGGGGGTCATCACCATAAAGCCCGCGTCCTGGGCCTTCTTCCAACTGCCGCCCTTGCGCAGCCCTATGGTTACGTCCATGCCGCTGTCTCTGAGGTTATTGGCATGGGCGTGTCCCTGACTGCCATAACCCATTATAACTATCTTCTTTCCCTTCAAAACGCCTATGTTGGCATCTTTATCATAAAAAATCTTGACCATCCTACACTAAACCTCCATGATTGTTTTTATATACACGTTAATGATTGTATCTCAAGAGCCAATCAATTCAACGACGCGTTGCAGACTAACAGTGTCTGAGACAGAGTAAATGACTGCCTTTGGGTCTATCCGCCTGATAAGGCCACTTAACACCGTCCCTGGTCCGACCTCTATAAACGTATCCACGCCCGCCTGTAGCATGGTCCTGATGGAGTCCTCCCACAGCAGGGGACTCTTTAACTGTCTCAGAAGCGATGCCTTGATACTGGGCACGTCGCTGAGGACTGCGGCATCGGCATTGTTGACTATCGGTATGTATGGCGCGTTAAAGGTGACGTTGTCAAGGAAGGCGCTTAATCTCTGGGCGGCCTCAACCATCAGCTCACAGTGCGATGGCACACTGACGGCCAGGGGCTTGGCCATCCTTGCTCCGGCTGTCTTTGCGGCCTCTATGGCCTCCTCTACGGCCTTCTTCTGACCGGCGATGACGACCTGTTGGGGGCAGTTGTAGTTTGCCGGGGCGACATAACCACTGATTACCCCCTGGCACAGCCCCTCTACCAGTTCCCTGTCAAGCCCCACGATGGCCGCCATCAGGCCATGTCCCTCGGGGACGGCCTCCTGCATAAGCTCCCCACGCCTTTGGGTCAACATCAGGGCGTCACTCAGAGAGAGCACACCCGCTGCCACTAAGGCGCTGTACTCGCCAAGGCTGTGGCCCGCCACCATTGACGGTGTTAGGCCACTGTCGCTCATGACCCGATACAGGGCAATGCTCGTCAGCACAAGGGCTGGTTGTGTGTTGACGCTCCTGTTGAGCACCTCCCTGGGGCCGTTAAAACATATGCTGCCGATATCATAGCCCAATGTCTTGTTGGCCTCATGATATAGCCCTCTTACGCTATCGTACTTGTTATAGAGGTCAATGCCCATACCAACGGCCTGGCTGCCCTGTCCCGGAAAGACAAAGGCTACCTTACCCATATCCTTACCTATCAAATTTTACCCTCTTTTATCTTTTTTATAAGCAACGGGATTATCTCATAGACGTCGCCGACGATCCCGTAGTTTGCGATGTTGAATATGGGGGCCTCGGGGTTTTTGTTGATCGCGATGATGACATCGGATGACTGCATACCCACCATGTGCTGGACGGCCCCGGAGATGCCGCAGGCTATGTATATCTTTGGACAGACGGTCTTGCCGGTCTGTCCGACCTGATGGCTGTACTGTATCCAGCCCTCATCCACGGCCGCCCTGGATGCCCCCACGGTGCCATTGACCAACGCGGCCAGCTCCTTGAGCATATCAAAGCCCTTTGCGTTGCCCAATCCCCGTCCCCCGGAGACGATGACCTCGGCCTCCTGGAGGTTGATTGTAAACAGGCTGTCGTCCTTGATGGTATCGGCGACCCTGGTCCTGGCGACGATTGCCGGGGGCGCTACATTGACGATCTCACCGCTTCGGCAGGTGTCGTATTTGCCCTTTTTCATGACCTTTGGCCTGACGGTGGCCATCTGCGGCCTTGCCGTTGGGCAGAGGATCGTGGCCATGATGTTTCCACCAAAGGCCGGTCTTATGGCCATCAGGTTTCTGCTGCCATCCTCGATCTCCAGGGAGGTACAATCGGCCGTGAGTCCGGCCCTCAGGCGCGTTGCCACACGCGGCAGGAACGACCGCCCCAGTGCCGTGGCCCCGGCAAGGACGATCTCCGGTCGATGTTGCAATATCAGCCTGTGGAGTAGCTCCGTATATGGCTCGTCGTTAAATGCCCGCAGCCCCTCATCGCTACAGAGATACACCTTATCCGCGCCCCA
>JADFXD010000004.1:0-48642 GCA_015233725.1 Nitrospirota bacterium
CCCGATGATATGGATGTTTCGTTGGAGCATGTAAAACGCTCATTTGACGAAGGCGTAAAGACCATCAACTTTGAAAAGAGATACATCCACAAAGACGGCCACGCCATATGGGTTGAGTTAAACATCTCCGTGGTCAGGGACAGACAGAACAAGCCATCCTACTTCATCACCCAGATACAGGATATCACTAAACACAAACTGGCAAGAGAGGCCCTCCTGGAGAGTGAAAAACGCTACCGACAGTTGGTAGAGATATCACCGGATGCCATTATTGTCCAGGGTAATGGGGTCATAGAATTTGTCAATTCTGCCGGCATACACCTGTTTGGGGCCGCCCACGTTAACACGTTCATAGGACAAACCCTCATGGACTTCGTCTATCCCCAATACAAAGAGGCGCTCCAGCAACAGCTCCAGCAGGTAAACGAGCACAAGCCACAAACTCCTCTGGCCCCGCCGGCACAACTGCGCCTGATCAAACTCGATGGTAGCACCCTGTACGTAGAGGCCTCCTCCATCGCCTTCCAGTACAACGGCAGGCACGGCACGCTTACCGTGATGCGCGACATCACCCAACACAAGTACGCGGAGATGGCCACGCGCCGCTCCGAGGAGCTCTATCGCACAATGGTGAGCAACTTTCCAAACGGGGCAGTCCTGCTCTTTGACAGACAAATGACCCTGAGCCTTGTGGACGGCCTGGGACTAAAAGATATGGGATATTCAAAGGAGACCCTGGAGGGTAAGAACATCTGGGAAGCCTTCCCTATTGATATAGCGACCAAGCTGATGCCTCACCTTCGCGCCGCCCTGACAGGCAGACAATCGGTGTCTGAGCTAACGTTTGGACACCGTGTGTATCAGCTCCGCACCATCCCCGTGAGGAACGAGTCAGGTGATGTCTACGCCGGTACGGCCGTGACACAGGACATCACCGAGCGCAAGAAAATGGAGGATACCCTCAAGAAGGCACACGAGGAACTCGAGATAAAGGTGAAGGAGCGCACCGCCGACCTGTTGTTTGCAAACGTTGCCCTCAAAAAAGAGATACAGGAGCGCAGACAGGTACAGGAGGCCCTCGACGCAGAACGCAAGAGACTCTTTGGGGTACTGGACCTCCTGCCAGTCATAGTCTCACTGCATGGACAGGACTACGGGATACACTTTGCCAACAGGTACTTTAAGGAGCACTTTGGAGACCCGGAGGCAGGGCCATGTTATCAGGTAATCAGACAACAGCAGGAGATGTGCAAGGAGTGTATCCCCATGCTGGTCTTAAGGACAAACGTCCCCAGGCAATGGCAGTGGACCAGACCCGGCACCGCCAGGGTATATCAGATGTACAACTATCCCTTTACCGATGTCGATGGCTCTCCCCTGGTGCTGAAACTTGGGGTAGACATAACGGATATACGAATGGCACAGGAGCAGATATCGCGTCTGAATCGTGTCTATCATGTACTTAGCAGCATAAACGAGGCCATTGTACGCATCAGGGACAGGGACGTGTTATTTCACGAGACATGTAAGATAGCCGTTGGTCATGGCGCCTTTAAGCTGGTGTGGATTGGGCTGTTTGACCAAAAATTCAGCGAAATCACACCCGTTGCCTGTTTTGGCACCTCTGATAGCGACGTTGAAAGGCTGAGGATGACAAATAAGAATGTCATGCGTGGATGCAACATCCTCTGGCAAGACATCCTGGGAGGCACGAACTTCATCTGTAACGATATAAAAAACAACGATTGTGTTCGTATCCAAAAGTATGAGGCCATTGAGCGTGGATACAATTCCATGTCGGCCCTTCCACTTAAGACCGATGGTAAGGTGATAGGGGCCATTCTGTTGTACTCCAATGAGCGGCAGTTTTTCAAAAACAAGGAGGTTCAATTATTATCCCAACTGGCCGAGGACATCTCCTTTGCCCTGGAGTTCATGCAAAAGGAGCAACGCAACAAAGAGGCCAACGAGGTAATACGCAAGTTGTCTCAGGCAGTCCAGCAGAGCCCCACCACCGTTATTATCACAGACACACAGGGTATCATAGAGTACGTAAACTCAAAGTTCACCGAAATCACAGGTTATCCCCCTGAGGAGGTCATCGGCAGAGAGGTAAATCTGTTTCTCGGCCCCCCCGTTGGCGAAATGGACTCACTATGGAACACCATAAGGGCAGGGGGACAGTGGCATGGAGGCTTTCAGAGTAAAAAGAAAAACGGCAGCACCTTCTACGAGCAGGCCTCTATCACATCCATAAAGGACCACGATGGTGTCATAACCCACTTTCTCGCCGTAAAAGAGGACGTCACCGAGCGAAAAAAACTGGAGGAACAGCTCCGTCAATCCCAAAAGATGGAGGCCATAGGACAACTGGCCGGCGGTGTCGCCCACGACTTCAATAACATACTCTCTGCCATTATCGGCTACGGCTACGTCCTGCAGTTAAAGACCAAGGAGGAAGACCCCATAAGAAACTATGCCGACCAGATACTAACATCGGCAGAACGAGCCGTCAAGCTGATCAAGAGCCTCCTGACCTTTAGCAGGAAGCAACAACTGCAGACCGAACCCGTAAATATCAACGAGGTAATCAAGATATCTCAAAAGATGCTCTCCAGACTGATAGGTGAGGACGTGGAGTTTACCACGCGACTCTTTCCCGATGAGCTTATAATCATGGCCGATACCAATCAGTTGACGCAGGTGCTCATGAACTTTGCCACAAACGCCAGGGACGCCATGCCCCACGGTGGGATTTTTACCATAAGCACTGAGATAGCAGAGCTGGATGAGGCCTTTTTAAGCTCACACGGCTATGGCAGCTTAGGCAGATATGCCCTGATGACCGTCTCTGACACCGGCTCAGGGATGGACGATGAGGTCAAGGACAAGATATTTGAACCATTTTTCACTACCAAGCCAACCGGCAAGGGGACAGGCCTGGGGCTTTCCATCGTCTACGGTATAGTGAAGCAGCATGGCGGTTACATAACAGTTTATTCTCAGCCCTCCCTGGGGGTTACCTTCAAGGTATATTTTCCCCTGGTTGAGGCCTGTGTTGCAAGCCATGACAGGCCTGTCGAGCCGCTCCCGGCAGGGGGCCTGGAGACGATACTCATAGCCGAGGACGACGCAGAGTTCAGGCGGATATTGAAGGAGATCCTCCAGAACGTCAGCTACAACGTCATCGAGGCCATAGACGGCGCCGACGCAGTAGAAAAATTCACGGCAAGCAAGGACGATATAGAACTACTCATCTTTGATGTCATCATGCCAAGGAAAAACGGCAAGGACGCATACGAGGAGATACTTGCCTTACGACCCGACATAAAGGCCATATTTCTAAGCGGTTACACCTACGACGTAATCCTGCAAAAGGGTATCATAGACAAGACGCACTACTTTATGTCAAAACCCGTCGCCCCCAAGGAACTCCTGAAAAAGGTCAGAGAAATAATCGACACCGATTGAAAAACAAAAACAAGAAAAAAAATTGCTTACTGTAAATATTTCTGTGATAAGTACCTGCCCTACCAAAAGAGAAGAAAGAAAGGGGCGGCTCCGCCCCCCTTTAGAACCCCCTGCAAGGGCACCAGTGCCCTTGACCCCATAATTCTTAATCCTGATGTCTCATTCTTAATCATATCATCACAGGATTTTTGACAGCAAGAAAAATTGTAGCTTTATTTTAGAGCGAAATATTCGCTAAATATAGGGGGAAACACAGATGGACAAAGAGAAATCATCAGCAACATCGTCTTTTCTGCTTAAGTGGTTAGAATTGTGGGAGGTTTTAAAGAAATGCCGTATAAGTATTATTAGTATATCAGTTTTTTGGTTGTTGTTCATATTAAGCGACCAGTGTCGCGACCTGTATCTGTCCATGTTGGATTCCAAATTGACGGCGGGGTCATTCTTATTACGTTTTGTTTTCATCGAACTTCTGGTAGTTTTATGGGCCCTGATAGTTTGGAATGGACCACGTACACTGCTTTACTATGATTTTAGAGCCTACTATCTCCATAACAGGAATAAACCGGGGGGGGTGGCACCCATGTACAGGGAAAAGCCACTCTATGGCGAGATGTCCATACCACGGTACTTAGGGGCTATATGTTTTCTTGTCATATGTTGCGAAATGCTCTTCATACACTTTGAGATGTCTCCAAAACACAACTTATTTCTTGGATTTGGGACATTGAACCTTATTATTTCCATGCTTGTATTCCTGCATGCCCAGCTTATAAAGCGGCCCCTGTATAAGAACATAACCAATTTTCTGTCGAGCTACTATTATAATTTCTATTACAACCGCACAATTGATTATGTAGAATATGTCAAGCAACATATTGTGACCGACAAAAGATGGTTTACAAGACATGTTTCGATATATAACAGAAACGTATTTGCAGTATTGTCGGTGTTGTTATTGGGCATTCCCCTTGTCTTTGCCGTTATTGCCTCTTGTGATACTGGCATCTGGATTCGACTCTGTGTTCAAATAGGAACGATACCACTTCTTTTGCTTGCATTGTCTTGTTATAGCTTCTTTTTCATGTTCATACATTGGTTTGTCGAAAGATGTCAGCGTCCCTTCACGTTGATAGTGATGGCAGTTATTGTTATAAACATGCTTTTGCAGGGAACGTGTTATCATAATATAAGAATCGCAGGAGAAGAGATTAAAACTCAGCCAACCCCGGAAGCTATCTTTAAGCGTTGGATCGACAACATGCAAAAGACCACAGAAAGTTATCATCCCATGTTTATTGTGGCTTCCTATGGCGGCGGTATCAGGGCCGGGTATTGGACAGCTCAGATACTTGGTGCCTTACAGGACGGCGATCCCCTCTTACAGAACAGAGATTCCTCTTTCGCCAGACACTTAATCGCCACCAGTACCGTCTCCGGAGGCAGCCTGGGGGTAGTTACCTTTGCCAATATTATCGTTGCAGGCAAACCTGAGCTTAGTAAAATGACGCAAGCCAATGACATACTCAAAGAGGATTTCTTATCCCCTGTGTTTGGAGCACTTCTCTTCCGGGATATGCCGGTTGCGGCTATTCCCTTTGCCTCTATAGTGATTAAGCATGACAGAAGCGAAATATTCGAGGAATCTCTGGCAAAAGCCTGGAAAGATAATTCAGATAAAGATAGCTCAGGTAACCCTAAATACAACGACAACTCTTTTAACATGTTTACTAAGCACGAACAGGACAATACAATTCCTCTAATGTTGCTCAATGGCACCATTGTGGATGGTACCAAAGAAGAACAGGGCAACTGCATAGTCACCGGCCATCTTAATCTGCAAGAATTTATAGGACGTATCGATTTTTTTGAACAAATCCGAAGAGATATACCTATAAGCACAAGCGTTACAATGAGTTGTCGCTTTCCTTACATCTTGCCTCCCGGCTATTTTTGTTCGCAAGACGGGAATTGTAAAAAAAATAGTGTCGTTGATGGTGGATATTACGAAAATTCGGGTGCCGAAACAGCCTTACAGTTCTATGAGAGCATCAAGGGCAAAATAAAAGAGCACAATGAAAGCCATGAAGACATTATCGTACCTATATTCATTCAAATCGATAACGACTTCTGTCCTAAGGATAAATCCTCCCGCAGAGAATCCCCCATAGCCTCATCCCCACTAGGGGATATGATTGCACCAATTATAGGTATTCTTGACACAAAAGACGCTCACGCCACCAATGCCGATAAAAAAGCTATGTTGACCTTCAACAATCAACCTATACCCGGATGCAATGTTCACGGAAAGAGTAAAGATATATGCAAAAACCGTACTATGAGACACTTCCGCTACAACTTCGGCCCTAAAATAAACAACCCCGTACCGCTAGGATGGTATCTATCGCCGGATGCAATAACAGAACTCGATGACCAATACAAAAGAAATAAAGAATGTACTCAAGGAACCTTCAAAATCACAGAAGGACAAAACAAAAAAAATACGGATGATATCATAGACATCTTGAAAAAAAGCAGCAAGAACAATACTCCAAAGCCCTAAGTAAGCGTCTATATAGACAAATATGTTCATCTGTGTAATAATAGGGAGATATTATGCACTGTGAGCAAGATTATAATGTCCTCAGAGTATCCCAACCACAAAGAAGGGGTCAAGGGGGCCGCGACCCCATGCAGGGGAGGTCTGAGGAGGTCCAGGAGCGTCCTGGAGCGTCAAAGAAGGCAGCGCCGCCCCCCTTCTTTCTTCTTCTTGTCTTTTTCTTTGCAATGTACAGTGGGGCATCTGGAGCGGATATCCGCCCAGCAACTGTAAGGAGCGATCCGATCAATATAAGGGCTTACGTTGATCGGGGCGTGGTCTTTACCGGGGAGACGATTGCTTACTCCGTGGAGGTCGAGGGAACCAAGGGCGTTGAGCTACAGTTTCCGGCCTACAGCACGGGCAGCGACAACCTCACCATCGTGGATGAGGACACGCCTCAGAGCGGTTTCCTCAACAAATCGACGATCAAGCGTTATCGACTGCGCTCCTACACCCCAGGCACCTACAAGCTCCCCCCGGCAACCGTTAAATATAAAAGCCAGCCGTCTAAAGATTACACAGAGGCAAAGACAAACGAGCTCACCATAGAGGTAAAAAGCGCCCAAAAGGAAACCGCCGCTACCGATATCAAGGATATCAAAGACCTGGAGGGTACCAAGCCCCCCTGGCCTTACGTCATAACAGGGGCATTGGCCTTGGCCATAGCGGCCATCGTCCTGTACTTGATCAGGCTCAAAAGGGCAAGACAAGGGCATCTCGGACAGCCCCCGCAAAGGACAGCCCACGAGCTGGCATACGAGGCCCTCGAGAGACTCAGGACAGGCACACTCCTGCAAGATGGCCTGCTCAAGGAGTACTTCAGCGAGCTGTCGGCCATCGTCAGGCACTACATCGAGGACAGGTTCCTGCTAAAGGCCCCGGAGATGACCACCGAGGAGTTCCTGCTAAAGATGAGGGAGGCACAGCAGTTGTCACCCTCTCAGAAGGCACTGTTGAGGGACTTTCTACAGCGTTGCGACATGGTCAAGTTCGCGCGCTACGGCCCCACCCAGGAGGAGATACAGGAGAGCTTCGATGCCGCCAGACGCCTTGTCGATGAGACACGACCTCTACAGGATTACGCATGATGGGGTCAAGGGCACTGGTGCCCTTGCAGGGGGGTGAAGGGGGGACGGAGCCGCCCCTTTCCAGGGGGCAATGGGACGGAGTCCCCCTTTCTTCTTCTTTATCTTTTAATTCTTTGCTTTTAATTATGGCAGGTACTTTATGAGCTTTAAGGACCCCTGGATATTGATATTGATCCCGTTTCTGTGTGTAGCCGTGTGGTATGGCAACCGCAGGAGGGCGTTGCCTGCGGTGCGGTTTTCCTCGGGGACGCTCTTACGGGGGCTTGGGCAGACCTTTAGGGTGCGGGCGGCCAGGAACATGGTCTTTCTGAGGCTTGCGACGCTCGTCCTGTTGTTGATAGGGCTGGCCAGGCCCCTGTCGGTACTGGAGCAGACCAACGTCAACGTCGAGGGGATAGACATCGCCATTGCAATAGACCTCTCCAGTAGTATGCTCGCAGAGGACCTCGCAAGGGATAACAACCACCAAAACAGACTCGATGCCGTCAAGGAGGTCGTCAGAGACTTCATAGGCGCCAGGACAACAGACCGGATCGCCCTGGTAGAGTTCTCCGGGGTGCCCTACATGGCAAGCCCGCTTACCACCGACTACGGCTATCTGTTGGCGGTGCTCGATCGTGCCAGGATCGGGATGATTCAGGATGGCACGGCGATAGGCAGCGCCCTGGCAATGTCCATCGCGCGCCTCAAGGACACGAAGGCCAAGTCAAAGGTCGTCGTCCTCTTGACCGACGGCCGAAACAACATGGGCTCGGTCTCTCCGCTTACGGCGGCACAGGCGGCAGCAGCCCTCAATATCAAGGTCTATACCGTAGGGGCCGGGGCAAAGGGGCCAGTGCCCTATCCCGTAAAAGACCCCTTCGGCAACATCGTCTACAGGCCCGCGCAGATCGACCTCGACGACGAACTACTCACCGAAATAGCCAGGCTAACCGGTGGAAGATACTTCAGGGCCACAGACTTTAACTCCCTCAAGGGCATATACAAGGAGATAGATACCCTCGAAAAGACCCCTTTCGAAGAAAAGCGGTTCTATCAGTACAGAGAGCTGTTTATGTACTTTGTGGCAGCAGCAATGGTACTTATTCTGTCAGAAATACTGTTAGGACAAACACTCCTGCGACGCTTGCCATAAGCCTCCTTACCTCTTACCCATCGAAAAAGAAAGAAAAGAGAAGAAAAAAAAAAGGGGGCGGCTCCGCCCCCCCTCGACCCCCCCTGCAAGGGGACCAGTCCCCTTGACCCCATTATGCTCAATCCTAATCTTCATATTAATACTCAATCCTGATTTTCATCCTTAATATGCAATCTTGATCTTCATTAATTTTATCTTCGGGCATTTAGCTATTGACAACGCTACCAGAAATTTTATATACTTCTAAGTTGTAGGAACGTGGTTCCTTAAGATTAAACAGAAAGTGGGGGTAGGGAATTGTATGCTTTAGGCACTCACCTTTTGGTTGAATTAAGAGATTGTAACACGAGTAAGTTAAAGGATTTACGGGAAGTCACAGACGCTATGGTAGGGGCGGCAAAGCAGGCAAGGGCAACGGTAGTGGATGTGTCTTTCCACGAGTTTAATCCCTTTGGGATAAGCGGTATGGTAATCATCGCGGAGTCTCACCTTTCGATCCACACGTGGCCTGAATACAGGTACGCGGCGGTGGATATATTCACCTGTGGAGACATCATTGATCCCGGCACGGCTGCCAGTTATCTAATCAAGAGGTTTGACTCAAAAAATCACTCTATTGTCGAGATAAAGAGGGGCATTCTCTCCTGCGACAACGTTAAACTTCCACACAAGGTATGTTCGGATGAGGCTCGTCTTACGGTCAATGCCTAGACCAACGCCCATGTCAGGGATGACACAGAGGACAACGCAGGAAACGACGGACGTTGGGGCGATTCAACTTTCAGTTTGCAGCCTGTCTATAGCAAAGCTGTATCTTTTTATCAAGGCTCTAAGGCTTTAAAAGGGAGTATTACATATACTCCTTGCCAGCCCTTACAACAGCCCCCCACGGTTGATTGTAGTGCTATTTTTTTCTACCGTAGGCAAATAAAATATGCTATAATGTCGTTATGCTTGTAGCAACTATGAAATTTACATATTGGCAGGATGATAGTATGTGGTTGGGATATTTGGAAGAGTATCCTGATTATATCACGCAGGGAGATAGCTTAGAGGAATTAGAAGCAAATTTGAGAGATATATACAATGAGTTGCAGAGCGGAACAATACCTTGTGTTCGTAAAATAGCTGAACTAAAATTCGTGCCCAGCAACTGTAAGGAACAAATCCGACAAGGCATATATTAAAGATGTTAGGAGGTTAGCTTTAGCCAGCCCATTAAATAACCTCTGAAAAGACACTCTGACCATTGACCTCCTCGGCCACACAGACCCTGTTGCGTCCTTCGTTCTTTGCGCGATACAGGGCGGTATCCGCCGCCTGTATGACCGTGTTGGTGTCTGCCCCGTGGACAGGCAATACCGCCACCCCCATCGATAGCGTTATGACTCCAAGGGACTGTTGCTTATACATGACGTGCATGTGACTGGCGGCCTCTCTTATCTGCTCTGCCCTCTGTGTGGTTATCTCAACGGAGGCCTCGGGCATGATAATGGTGAACTCCTCCCCGCCATACCTGCACGCTATGTCTCCACCACGGACCTGCTTGACAAGGAACATGCCCAGCTCACAGAGCAGCTTGTCTCCTCCGTCGTGTCCAAAGGTGTCGTTGAACTGCTTGAAGTGGTCTATGTCGATCATGATTATCCCTATGTGCGTGTACTTGCGCATGGAACGCTGCCACTCAAGCTCCAGCGATTCCTTCATGTAGCGGCGGTTAAACAACCCCGTTAGCGGGTCCCGCATGGACATGTTCCTTAGGGATTCCTGGAGCTTGAGATTGGTTATTGCCAATCCACACCCCTCTGCCAACCTCAATGCCAATTGCTCCTTTTCCTTGAGCCGATCTTGTTCATAGGACTTACCTCTCAAGGAGTCAAGCATCAGGTGCAACATCCCTGTTGTCTCACCCTTTGCCATAATGGGCGTACATATGTAAGGGACACCCTTCTCCCTCACATGTTGACAGACAAGGTCCTTAGCGTCATCGACCATGACGTGCACATGCCCACGCCTCAGGCCCCAGCACTCGTTCTGTGTAATCACAAGCTCCTGGGGCAGCGGACTACCCCATACGGATATGCTCTCAAGCAGGTTCTTTGAGGAGTTATAGATGTATAGCGCCCCACGGTCGTGGGGAAACAACTGCGAGAGCGTGTTTGTTATAACGACGCTGGCCTCTTCAACGCTATTACAGGCCTGAAACAACTCGCTCATCCTGCTAAACAACCCGCTCTCTAACTCACGCATCTCCAGCAGCCTTGCCTTGCTCTTAAGCTCGGCGTTGTTGCTCTGCATCTCAATGCTGTACGTCAGTAGTTTCTCGTTATAGTCTTGCAGTTCTACGACCATCTTGTTAAACGACTCTGACATCTGTCCTATCTCGTCCCTTGAGCGAACGTCTATCCTTATATCAAGGTTGCCCTTGCCGATCTCGTTAAAACCATGTGATAATACCTCTAATGGCCTTGTTATATGCCGTGAAAAGATATATATAAGGGCCAATCCCAGGATAGCAAATAAGACCGATACTATTGCCATCCGGTTCCTCAATTGATCAACGGGTGCAAAGGCCACCCTTGATGGGATGCTCATTATTAGTGTCCAGTTGTTTCCCTTAAAGTCCCTATATCCACGCTCACGGCTAAAGGCCAATATCTCCTCCTCAGTTCCCTCAGAATGGCGATGTCTTGTGCTGCCAATCCTCTTGCCCGATGACAACAGCGGTTTGGCAAATACCCAGTCAGACGATGTATCTCTCAGTAAGCCCTTTGAGTTATAGTTGGAATAGATAAGAAGCCCGTCGCTATTAACTAAATCCACCTCCCTCTTTACCTCCGTGTCGTGGCTCCCCTTGACCTCCTTGACTATATCATACAGGATTTCTAAAGTCAGCCTTAAGACGATCACCCCAAAAGAGACCCCATCCTTGTCCTTGACATAGGCCACAAATCTGATAACGTTCTCATTGAGAGAGATTGAGTGACTGACATCTACAAGGACGTCTGTATCCTCCTTTAACTGCGTCCAGTATCCCGTCAATGGATGCTGGCCCCCGATATCCTTACCGGAGGTATCGGCAACGCTCACCCTGTCTAATGTAAAAAACGATATTGACGCGTAAGAGCCATAGTTACCCTGATATGACCTCAGGCGTTCTGTAATCTGCCCAGCCGTTGAGTGTCTCGATGTGATGATCGGGTCCCTCGCTATGTTCTGTACGTCTATGTATCTTTCGTAGAGCATCCTGTCAATCTTGTCCATCGTGTGAAACGTGTAGTCTTCAAGGGCTGTCCTTATCTGACTATCCAGTATGTCAACGGTCGTGGTATGCCCTACATACATTGCCACGCTCAGACATACTATCCCGATACCTGAGAAAAATAGGATTAATTTTGTCGATAACCTCATCTAAATTGCCTCCCGCATTAAATATAATCTTAAAATATACTAACATAGGTCGTGAAAAAAGTGCTATACTGAAATCCTAAAAAGAGAAAGAAGGTAGGGCTTTGAGCGGCAGTTGTAACCCTCTCCCAATTGCTTTTTTATATAATGTTTGCTATACTGATTTAGGTGCAGTAAACTCTTACCCTGAAATGTGATTTTTCTTACAGGGTATATGCAAGGAGAGGCATTTGGAGCAAATAGAGCTGGTGTTTCGTGACAACATGGCAGAGAGCGATCTGAAGAGATTCTTTGACCTCTCGATAGACATGTTGTGTATTGTGGATATAGATGGATATCTTAGTGTGGTTAGCCCATCATTTGGAAAGACGCTTGGATATACAGATGATGTGCTTAAATCAAGGCCTCTTATCGAATTTGTCCATCCTGATGACGTAGAGAAAACACTGGATGAAGCAAAGAAGCTCTCTCAGGGGCTCACAACCATAGACTTTGAAAACAGATATTTGTGTAAGGACGGTAGCTATAAGTACATCAAATGGAGGGCATCGTCCGTTGCCGGGACAGGTCTGATATATGCGGTAGGTCGTGACATAGCAGGGCAGAGAGAAATGGAGGCAAAAATAAACATAATGGAGCTTACACTCCAATCCTCTATCGCTCATATAACAGAGGCCCTCCTTGACCCTAACTACGAAAAGGATGATATCTCAAGGATAGTGCACAAAGAATCGCTAAGACTTACGGAAAGCCAGCACGGGTATGTATCATTGATAGATGACAGTACAGGCGATAGCGTCGCTGTTCATCTTACCCCCATGATGGGTAAGGACTGCAAGATTGCGGAGGAACATAACATGGTCAGATTTCCCAAAGGCCCCAATGGATATAACGCCCTGTGGGGGCACTCCTTAAATACTGGAGAGGGTTTTTACACAAACTCGCCACACGAGTCCTTTAAGGGGTGTGCGCCACAGGGGCATATAGAGATCAAGAAATTCCTGTCAGCGCCGGTAAAAATAGCTGACAAGATAATTGGACAAATTGCCCTGGCCAATGCTCAAAGGGATTATATGGACGCTGATCTTGATGCCATAAAACGCCTTGCCGCCATCTATGCTGTTGCGGTTGATCGGAAAAAGATGGAAGATCAACTGAGATTATCTGAAGAACGATATAGAACAATCTTAAATACATCTATTGATGGCTTTGAGATTGTGGATTTTGAAAGAAGGTTGGTATTTGTCAATGGATCATTTTGTGATATGATTGGATATAGTCAGGAAGAGTTATTACAAATGAGAGTAAATGATTTTGAAGCAATAGAATCGCCCGAGGAAACACAAGGCCGTATAATGACATTAATGGAACACGGCGGGCATCGTTTTGAAAGTCAACATAGACGTAAAGATGGTAGAATTGTTGATGTTGAAATAAGTATCAATCTTCTCAAAGACAGTAACCTATTTTTTACATTTATCAGAGATATAACAGAGCGTAAACGGATGGAAAAGCAACTGAGAGATTTGAACGCAAACCTTATGTCCCTTGTGAAGAAAGAAATCGCAAAGAGGCAGGCACATGAGCAGATGCTCAGACAGCAATCCAAGATGGCCGCCATTGGGGAGATGATGGGCATAATCGCCCACCAGTGGAAGCAGCCGCTAAATGTGATATCGCTGATAATGCAAGGTTTAGTAGTTACCCATGGGCTTGGTGAACTTGACGATAAAAAGATAGAAGATGTGTTTGCTTCAATAATGGGTCAAATCAGATTCATGGTGGATACTATGGATGACTTCAGGGACTTCCTCAGGCCATCAAAGGCAAAGGTCAGGTTCGATGTAAAGACCGCCATAGATGAGTTAATCTCAATGTTTGGCTACATATTTAGCAAAAACGCCATCAATGTAAACCTCAAGGCTGACCAAGTCTTGAAGCTAACGACAAACGGATACCCCAATGAGTTTAAGCAGGTAATACTCAACATCCTCAACAACGCAAAGGAGGCGATTATATCAAGACACAACACCGACGCTAACCTACAAGGCCAGATTGATGTAGATATAACCAACGACGACAATAAAGGGCAAATCGTAATACTAATCAGAGACAACGGCGGCGGCATCCCGTCAGACGTAATGGACAGGATATTTGAGCCCTATTTTACCACCAAGGGGGCAGAGGGTACGGGGATCGGCCTATACATGTCAAAGACCATCATAGAGACCAATATGGATGGCAGCCTTACAGCCAGAGGCATCGATGGCGGCACGGAGTTTACAATAACGCTGCCAGCATCCCAAGCGGTGGATTAAAACAATACCTTAAACGTTGTACCATTGGAGCTATCAATTGCAAATTGGCCTTTGAGTTTTCGTGTGATTAAATCACAAACTAGATTCATACCCAGCGAATTCAGCTTTTTTATGTCAAAGCCCTCCGGTAATCCAACACCGTTGTCACCGACGATTAGTTCAAACTTACCCTCTGTTCTTTTAGCAAATCTAATCCGTATGCAACCTTCCTGACCATTAGAAAACGCGTACTTAAGGGAGTTTGAGACAAGCTCACAGATCACCAGGGCACACGGAACTACCATATTGATGTCGAGCATTGCAGCGTTCTTATCTAAATCCAGCTCTAATTTAATGTTGGCATTATTGTTGTAACTACTGTAGGTCTCCAACAACTCCGCTGCTAGTTCTTCCACGTATTGAGCGAAGTCCAGCCTGGAGATGTCGGCTGACTGATACAGTTTCTCATGTATGAGCGCCATAGACCTGATACGTTGCTGGCTGTCCATGAATATGCTTAGGAGGTGTTTGTCTGTTATCGTCTCTGCTTGAAGGCTTAGGAGGCTGGAGATGATCTGTAGATTATTCCTTACCCTGTGGTGGACCTCTTTGAGCAGGGCGGTCTTGTCCTTAAGAGATGCTGACAGGCCCTTGTTTGCTTCAGAGAGTTCGATGGTTCGCTGTCTTACGGTGTCTTCAATGTCATTATGCCACTGGAAAATCTGTCGTTCGTTGACTATCCTTTTGCAGGCCGTATATAAAGCATCCAGGAGATTAGCTACTTCAACAGGCTTTAAGATAAAGCTGCTCACATTTGCATTTATCAACTCTCTCAGGGAGCGAGAGTCATCGTATGCGGAGACAACGATAACGATCTGCTCGCTATTGAGCTCCTTGATCTGCCTTGTCATAGCGATCCCATTGACGACTGGCATATCTATATCCGTAATGACAATATCATGTCTGCCGGACTTATACTTATCAAGCCCTTCCTGACCATTTGACGCACAGGTCACGTTATCAAAGTATTTTGAAATTACCTCTAACATTGCATTTAAAGGGATTTCCTCATCTTCCACAAGCAAGACTGTGATATCTCTTGAAACCTTTTTTAACCTTCTGATCATATCCATCAAATCCATATGCACCACCTCTACATACTAAATGTAGTAAAATACTAACATGAAGATAAAGATATTATCAATGCTCAGACTATACACCCCGTCTCTGTCCTGGTTTGTCGTGGTCTTGTCTCTGTGTCTTGTTCAGCAAGTCTATTCAATACGGTTCTTGTTCTGGAGTATACCGGCGGCGCTCTATCTGATCCCCGCGTACTACCTCAGACGTCTGCCGATGCCTCCCAAATCCGCTGACATCCTCCTGGGTGTACTGGGGTGTGTCTTTTTTGTGTTGCCGTTTGTACTGATCAAGGTCGTCGTGCTCAAGGGTAGTTTTGCCTTTCCTCTTATTGCTGGTGCAGCCTTTCCTCTTATTGCTGGTGCAGCCGCACCTCCACTGGTGTATATACTGACATTGCTCATGGTCAATGCCCTGCCTGAGGAGCTGTTCTTCAGGGGCTATCTCCAGGAGTCACTCGGCAACGGTCCCTCGTCGGTTGTTATCGTCAGCGTCCTGTTTGCCCTGTGTCACAGTGGGAGGTTTCTCATCAGCGGGGACGTTACGCCCCTGCTGACCTTCTTCCCCTCCCTGATGATGGGATGGCTCTACCTCAAGACGTCCAATATACTGCCGTCAACGCTGTTTCACCTCGTCGCTAACCTCGCCTTTACCTCCATCAGATAAAAAAAAGGGGGGCAGCGCCAGTAATTCCCTGGCCCCCCCCCTGCAAGGGCACCAGTGCCCTTGACCCCATAATTCTTAATCCTGATGTCTCATTCTTAATCATATCATCACAGGATTTTTTACAGCAAGAAACATTTCAATTTCATGGGCAATTATGATATATTAAACTCCAAACAAAAGAAGAGAAAAAGGAGGCATACGATAATGAAGAGACGTGACTTCTTAAGGTCAGGCGTGGCGGCGGTGGCGGCCACGGCGGCTATTACTGGTCTGGGGGTTGAGGCCGCAGAGCAGGGTCAATCACAGGGACAAGCTCAGGGGCAATCGGTTATAAAGCGTTATAATAAAATTGGCAAGACCGACCTCAAGATGAGCGACATATCCTTTGGCACGGGGTCGTTGCCGTCGGCGTCGATGGTGCTGAGGGCAGTGGACCGCGGCATCAACTACTTTGACACGGCGCCCGACTATGGACATGCCGAGGAGCACATAGGCGAGGCCATGAAGAACCTCAGGCGCGACAAGGTCATCATAGCCTCCAAGTTCTGTAATCCGCTGGCTTATCCGGCGCACCTGCCGGCGGGTTCCACAAAGGAGCAGTACGTCAAGGCGGTAGAGGATAGTCTCAAGCGGCTTAAGACTGATTATCTGGATATCTGCTTTGTCCACGCCATGGGCGAGATGAGCAAGGAGCTGGATATGGAGAAGAAGCGTCTGCTGGATGACAACATGCTATCGGCGTTTGATTCCCTGAAGAAGGCCGGTAAGGTTCGTTACTTGGCCGCCTCCTCGCATGGCCCGACAAACATGGAAGACCTGCTGATGGCCGCGGTTGTCTCGGGGAAGTTCGACCTGATAATGCCCTCGTTTAACTTCCTGAAGTTCCCCAAGCTCCCCGACATAATCAAGGAGGCCAAGGGCAAGGGCGTTGGGGTCGTGGCCATGAAGACCCTCGCGGGGGCCAAGGAGATGAACCTGGACTTTAAGACCGCCGACTTTGCTCAGTCTGCCTTTAAGTGGGTACTAAAGCACCCCGAGGTAAATGGCCTCGTTGTCACGATGAAGAACCTCTCCGACCTGGATAACTACATACCCGCCTCCGGTGGGGACTTTACGGCAAGGGACCAGAAGGTGTTAGACGCCTACGCGCGTGCCTATGGCCATTCCTACTGTCGCACGGGGTGCGGTCAGTGTGAGGATGCCTGTGCCAGGGGGGTTGAGATCGCCAACACGCTCAGGTATCAGATGTATTTTAAGGACTACGGGATGGAAAAGAGGGCCATCTTGTCTTATTCGGCGTTAAGTGCAAAGGCCGATGCCTGTCTCACGTGCGCAGCGCCAACCTGCACGGGCGCCTGTCCATACGGTTTACCGGTTGCGCAGATGTTGCAGGCAGCCCACCAGAGCCTGACCCTCTATGCCTAAGGCAAGCCCCCAAAGGAGCCATAAACTCAGTAGCGTTGTGTATCGGCTCTTGCTTGTTGCCCTCTTGCCGGTTATAGGGCTGACCATATACGTAACCGGCCAGAGGTACGACCCGGGGTTGATGAACTTCAAGTCCACCGGCGCCTCAGATGGGGGGCGTGTCATAAACTTTCCCCGTGAAGCGGGCGAGTTCCTGATGCAAGGCCAGGTGCGCACCTTCAACAAGGACAACCTCTTTGAGTACGTGGACGGCCATGCCGAGTATCTCATCAACAACGGTTTTGTGGCCCTGTACGTGGCCGAGTACGCAAGCAAGGGGTCGTCTACGCCAGGGCAGTCTCCCGATGTAGTGGTTGACGTCTACGTGATGGGCAAACCCGAGCACGCCTTTGGGGTCCTCATGGACAGCTCCACCTCCGGCAACGATGAGGTAAAGGTCGGATTGATGGGTTACAAGACCGACAGTGGGGTTAGCTTCTTTGCCGGCTCCTACTACGTACACATCACGGCCCTATCCACTGTAAGTAGCGGAACCAAAATTAATGCTCAACTGCCGGTAGTGAGCCTTGCGGAGGCCATCAACAGCGCCCTCGATGTCAAGGCCGGGGCGTTTTCGCTGTTTGACAGGCTGCCCGATATCGGGAAGGTCGTCTCGACTCACTATTTTAAGGAAAACTACCGGGGGCTAGACTTCATCCACAACGTCATAGAGCGCCAGTACGATGTAGACGGTAAGGAGATTCAAGTCGCCCTTGTCACCGGCGGGAAGGATGTGATCGACAGGCTTGTTTCGGCCTTTATGGCATATTTTGAGAAGTCGGGCGTCAAGTACAATAAGTCAGAAGTCGCCGGGGTGAGTTACTATAAGGTAGCAGACAAGTACGAGGGCGATTGGTTTTTGATCCCAGCCGGCAATGCCCTGTTTGGCGTATACGGGGCTGTCAGCGACGAGTTGGCAACTAAGGTTGTCACAAAGATTAAGAAATAACGTAACTGGAAAAAAAACAGCGCGGTTACAGTAATCCCGCGTGTCTCAATGCCTCTTTCAATTCGGGGTCTTTCTCGGCTTTTTCTTTAATTGCGAGTGTCAGTTTCTCTGTATGATCTTCAAGCTCCCTGGTGGTTCGTACCACAGGCGCCAAGGTTGTTCGTCTGTCCCACAAGACAAAACCGATAAGGATAAATGTGCCGCTCATTGTTACGCTGATCATCACGTATATCAATCCTCTGACATCGTCGATTCTCTGGTTAGTGGCCTTTAATCCCTCCTCCACCCGAATCATCCGCTCTTCAAGTCGGCTCATTCGCTCTTCCACCCGAATCATCCGTTCTTCAAGGTGGTTCATACGATCTTCAAGCCGAACCATCCGCTCTTCAAAGCGAATCATCCGTTCTTCAAGCCGAATCATCCGATCCCTGTCCGCCTGGGTAAATGATGAATCAGCCGCATCAACACCGATTGCCGTGCAAAACAGCAAACCCAAAAATATCATCAATGCCTTCATGATTAATTATACCATTTTTGTTCTTTTTTATCCCCCGATCCTTGCAAAGAGGTCGAGGGCGTTTTTGAAGGCCTGGTCCATGTTCAGATGCTTATAGTTTGCCAGCCTGCCGATTAGATAAATACCATCCTTTTCGAGGGCCTTGGCGGCCTGCTCGTAAAGCATATAGGTGTCGAGGTTGTCCTGCGATGGGACGGGGTAGTAGGGGTCGCCCTCCCATGTTGGATACTCCCTGATGATCGTCGTGCGGGGGTGACGCTGACCAGTGTAGCGCTTTGGCTCGGTGACCCGCATGTAACGATGCTCGTTGGGATAGTTGATCACGACGTTGGACTGAAAGTACTCCATATCCAGCGTCTCATACTCAAACTCCAACGACCTGTACTGAAGCCTCCCAAACCTGTAATCAAAAAACGCGTCTATCCGCCCGGTAAAGATGAGCGCCTTAGATTGGCCGATATCTCGCAGGAGCGCCTCTCTGTCCGTCAGGTAATCGACGTTGAGCATGATGGTTATATTTTTATGGTCGAGCATGTTCTGAAATATAGTCGTATAGCCCTGAGCCGGCACCCCCTCGTACCTGTCGGAGAAGTACCCGTCATCGAAGTTCGTCCTGACGGGAATCCTGCCAAGCAAGGAGGCGTCCAGTTGGGAAGGCCACCGGTCCCACTGCTTCCAGGTGTAGTTCTTAAACATCTTTTCATAGAGCGCCCTGCCAACCCTCGTCAATGCGACATCCTCGGAGGTCTTTGGCTCCTTTATCTCTTGCGTGTTGTCGCGCAACCAGTTGAGCATCTCTTCTTCCGAGGACATGCCTAGCCCAAAGAGCCGATTAACGGTCTCTATGTTGACCGGCACCGGCACAAGCATGCCATCGACGTAGCTCTTGACCCTGTGCGTATATGGCCACCACTGCGTAAAACGCCCAAGATACTGCCAGACGTCCTCGTAACTCGTGTGAAACATGTGAGGGCCATACATCGGAATAAGTATCCCCGCCTCATCAAGGCAGTCATAGCAGTTGCCGCCGACATGACCACGCCTGTCGATCACCAGCACCCTCTTGTTGGCGACGGAGGCAAACCGCTCCGCCAGCACACAACCCGATATACCGGCGCCCACGACCAGGACGTCTACAGACATGCCATCCCTGGGGCCTCAGCCATTTCGTCCAATATCCTCCTTGTGGCCTCGACCATATCGCCGGCCCTCAGGATCGGCCTGCCCACGACTATGTAATTGGCTCCAAGGGCGATGGCCTCTTTCGGGGTGGTTATCCTCTTCTGGTCATCCTTGCCCGCAGACCACAGCGGTCTGATCCCGGGGGTCAGGATGGTAAAATCCCCGCCGCAGGCCTCCCTGATCGCCCCAACCTCTCTGGGCGAGGCCACCACGCCATCGACACCGGCACCCTTGGCAAGCCTCGCCAGGTGAACGACCTGTTCCCCTACGCGTTGCCCCACGACCAGCTCCCTTGACAGGATATCGTCGTTTATGCTCGTCAACACGGTCACGGCAAGCACCGTTGGTCTGGCAATACCACGCCGTATGGCCTCCTGCGATGTTGCCTCAACGGCTGCTTGCATCATCTCACTGCCGCCGCAGGCGTGGACGTTAAAGACATCCACCCCCATAGCCGTGACCACCCTCGCAGCCGCGGCCACGGTGTTGGGTATGTCGTGAAACTTCAGGTCAAGAAAGACCTTTCCACCAAGCCCCTTGATGCTACCAATGACCCTTGCCCCCTCACCTGTAAATAGCTGCAGCCCTACCTTGAAAAGCCCCACGTAATCCCTCAAGGCCTCCACAACCACCCCAGCCTCCAAAAGCGTATCTACATCCAGCGCAACTGCCAACCTGTCTCTTATCCGCTCATACATACTTTGTAATAATTCCCCCTAAGTAAAGTGATTAAGAAGGGGGACGCCTGGCCGCTTCTTTACCGCTCCAGGACGCTCCTGGCCCCCCTCAGACCCCCCTGCAAGGGGAGGGGTGAGGCACGATGTTGTTGCAGCGGGTCGCACCCGCCCCGGCCACGAAGAAGTCCCCTTGACCCCGTAAATACTCATCCTTTGTTGTATATTTGATTTTCAGGTACTCAACTGCCTATCCTAGCATCCTTACTATTTTACCTGATGCCGTCATTTCTGTTACGAGTTTGTCGAGGGAACCGGCTTTGCTGGCGTATGCCACGACTATTTCGTCGGCCAGTTCCAGCGTGAGGCGATTGCGGATATTGGCGGTCTCTGCGGTGACCCTCGTTACGGTGTCTTCAAACGGGGTTATGATCAGGAGGCGATTTTTATCTATCTGAGACCTCAACTGGGGTTCAATGTTTGTCATAAACCCCATGCCGAGGGTAAGTATTATTGGCTGATTGCCCTTGAGCAAAAAGTACAGGACGTCTTTCTCTATATCCGAGTGAAATCCGGAGATCACGCACACGCCCTTTTGTCGCTGCTCGATGGCCCACTCATAGGACCTGACGACAACGCGGTCGGGGCAATTTCTTGAGCACAGAAATGCCACCTTATGCACGTTCAACAGCTCCATGTTACCCTTTGAGTAATATATCATAATTTTCTATGGGGGTCAGCGACACCCCCCTTGGCTCGGTATATTCTGGCATAGGGACAAAGATGTTGTCAACGGGGGGGAGGCAACTCGATCCCTATTGTTTATTGTTATTTTTATGTTAAAATATTTTTCATATGGTTTTTGATATTAAAAACATAATCAAGCAGGTATCGTTTAATACGTTTATTCCTTTTTTCTATCCAATGATGATGTTACCGCTCAGGAGCTGGAGGAAAAATGCTATACGTATGTGCAGTTTCAGGCCTGCTGACAGGGTGATTATACCTGGTGTGGGCAGCGGTTACGATTTGCCTTATCTGCCTGCTGACGTCGTGGTGGATGGCATCGACATAAGCGAGGTAATGCTGGGCATCGCAGCGACAAAGCAGAGGCTCAACGGTAATGGGCAAAACATACGACTGAGCATCATGGATGCAGAAAAACTGGACTTCCCTGCAAACACCTTTGACAAGGCAATCCTTGATCTCTTCCTCACCTGCGTCTATGACCCACAGAAGGCCTTTGCCGAGGTCGTAAGGGTCATGAAACCCAACGGTGAGATACTCATCTACGACCACCTCATCAGGACCAACAAGTGGACCGGCACGCTGATGTCCTACATGGACGGCGTGATGAAGTACAATTTCTGTAGCGTAATAAGACCGTTTGACGAGATCATAGAGGGTCAACCCGTGGTGGTGATTAAGGAGATAAAAGGAGACCCGCTAGGCTTTATCAGAGGCTTCCTGTTGCGCAAGACAAATTAAAACGGGGGCATCAAAAAGTCATGGGTAGCTTGGTCAAAGAAAGAAGGGGAGGCTTTGCCTCCCCTCAGACCCCTCCACAAGGGAGCACGGCCCCCTTGACCCCGTAATTGATACTCTTACCCATGAAAAATTGATGCACCCATTAAAACAACAAACTGGACTTTTATATCTTATTTATGCTAAGTTATTTTTATGGAAGATTTAATAACAGATGGTACAGTTGCTTATAGAGAACAGATAAAAGAAGCGGTAGCTCAACTTTCCCCGGAGTCGATTCTTGTCCTGCAGGATTTCGTGGCCTTCTTAGTTGAGAAAGAGCGCAAATATAACGCGTTTGTTCAACGTGTATTGGATGCCGAGAAAGAGCCGGTTATATGCTTTGAGTCTGCAGAAGAGGCATTCAACGCCATTTTTAATGATGCGGAAAGTACAATACCCTAAGTCATTCTCTAAGAAAGCATTGAGACTTGTCAAGAAAAACCCTGTATTAAAGGAACCCTTAAACAAGGTTTTTAATATACTTGAGAGAGATGTCTTTGACCCATCTCTCAAAACTCATGCCCTTTCAGGTAAACTCAATGGACTATACTCTTGTTATCTCAACAATGAGATACGCGTTATCTTCAAAATAACTGATGACTCTGTCAGCCTGCTTGACATAGGTACTCACGATGAGGTATATAAAACATCATTATGAGTACCAGGATCGAGGAAGAAGGGGTCAAGGGGTCTGGACCCCTTGCAGGGGGGTCTGAGGGGGGGCAGCGCCGCCCCCTTCTTTCTCTCTTTGCGGGGAAGGTTGCGCTGGTAACGGGTAGCAGCCGCGGGATAGGGCGGGCTATTGCGTTGAGATTTGCGGCCAATGGGGCCGACGTCGTGATAAACCACCGCAGGGCTGAGACCCCAAACCAGGCCAGACAGGTTGGCATCCAGGCGCTCTGCCAGGAGATAGAGGGCATGGGGTGTCGCGCTTACCCGATCCTGGCTGACATATCGTCCAGGGAATCCGTAAAGCAACTAATGGCCGAGATAGCCGATAAGTGTCAGCGGCTGGACTTCCTCGTCCTAAATGCCGCAAGGGCGCCTTTTAAACCCATTGAGCGCCTGCTTGAGAGGGAGCTGCGCGAGCTCGTGGACGTCAACTACCTCGGTAACATCTTCTGCATCAAGGAGGCCCTTCCGCTGCTGGAAAAAAAAGACGACGATACCACCATCGCAGGCAAGATAGTCTTTATATCGTCGCTGGGGAGCAAGTTTTACAACCCTGCCTATCCCCTTGGCAGCATGAAGGCGGCGATGGAGAGTGTGGTCAGGGACCTCAGCCAGTCGCTGGGGGAGCGGGGTATAATGGTCAATGCCGTCTCGGGTGGTCTGGTCAAGACGGATTCCTTTAAGGTGCTGAGGCAGTATATGGAAGGGGTAGACAAGCTGCCGGAGGGACTCTTCGTCCAGCCGGAGGAGATCGCCGATGTGGTGATGTTTCTATGCAGTCAGGCAAGTCGCGCCATTGCCGGTCAGACCATCATCGTTGACAGGGGATTGAGTAACCGGCTGTATCGCCCATTGGGGTAATTATGACGCTTGACCTTCCTGCGGGAGCGCATAAAGGGGTATGAGCGCATAAGGGACCTGATGCAATTGATTCGTGGTATAAATTCAGCTATATTAAAATAAATGGAGATTGTATGACACAGGGATTTATTGATGACAACAGGGTCATGGAGGAGGTCAAAAAGGCCATAGCCCAAACCCTCAGCATTGATACGGAAAAGATAAGGCCAGAGGATTCGCTGGTAAGGGACCTGGGGGCGGAGTCGCTTGACTTCCTCGACATTAACTATCGCCTGGAACAGGTGTTTGGGATAAAGATGGCCCGCCACTTCATCCTTGAGCACATGGAGGAGATGTTTGGCGAGGGGTCTGCCATTGATGACAATGGTCAGCTCACGGAAAAGGCCGTCAAACTCATGCGTCTAAGGCTTGGACAAGAGTCAGAGGGGCTGCAGCCGGGGATGGATATGGACCAGGTACCCCCGCTGATAACCGTTGCCACCATTGCCAAGGGCGTCAACGAGATACTGGCGACACTGCCGGAGAAATGCACCTCCTGTGGCTCACCCCAGTGGAAGTGCAACGATGGCGCCCCCATAGAGTGTTCCGCTTGCAGCCAGGGAGCCGCCTACAGCACGGGTGATGACCTCATCAAGGAGTGGCTCACCAGCGTACAGCAGGAACATAAGATATTTTGAGCTCCACAGATAATCGGCGCGTCGTTGTCACCGGCTATGGCATGGTGACCCCCCTGGGACGCAATGCACAGGAGACCTTCGACAACGCCCGCCTAGGAGTATCGGGAATCAGACGCATAACGTCCTTTGACACCAGTGGATTGCCAACAGACATAGGCGGCGAGATAGACCCAGCCTGGATCGCCGCCATCACAGAGACCCTCTGTGAGGCAAACATCAGATACGATGGCCGCATAGAGAAATTCGTTACACGCAGCGATACCCTGATGTTAGCTGCCACGCTTGAGGCCATCGGTATGGCGAGGCTACAGTTGCAGCAGCCTCAGCGCATTGGTGTATCGTTGGGCAATCACGGCCAAAATCCCACCGTTGAGGATATGATGTTCCTGCACAGGTTCTATGACGGCAAGGGTAATTGGGACGTAAGGGCGTTAGAGAGGACAGGGGGGTATCCCTTCTTTAATTTCTTTAAGAGGAAGCCCGATGTGGCCTCTGCCCTTATTGCCGCGGCCTTTAAGTTCAGCGGTCCAAACCTCTCGGTAGCGAGTGCCTGTGCTGCGGGCGCTCAGGCAATTGGCGAGGCCGTTTGCCTGATCAGAGAGGGCAGGGCAAGGGTGATGATAGCCGGAGGGGCCGAGTCCTGTTTGGATTACACGGGGTTTGTGGGGTTTGTCCTTATCAAGGCCCTGGCGCAGAAGTATACATCGCCGCAGAAGGCCTCGCGGCCATTTGACAGACGCCGCAGTGGCTTTGTGATGTCAGAGGGTGCCGGGGCTATCGTTTTGGAAGACCTCGAGCACGCAACAAGCAGAAACGCCACCATATACGGTGAGATACTGGGCTATGGTTCATCGGCTGATGCCTACAGGATCACGGACACCCATCCCAAGGGCGATGGCGCTATCCTTGCGATGTGGGCTGCCCTCAAAGACGCCAACCTCATTGTACCAGGGACAACATCCGAGGCAATTGCTAACGAGACTATTGCCAAGGACTCTATTGATTATATAAACGCACACGGCACCTCCACCGTACAGAACGACTTGACCGAAACCGTGGCTATCAAGCAGGTCTTTGGCGACATGGCCAAGGACATCCCGGTCAGCTCCAACAAGTCCATGCTCGGCCACACCATAGCCGCCGCCGGGGCCATCGAGGCGATCCTCTCCATCATGGGGATCAACGCCTCCCTGCTGCTGCCCACGATTAACTATGAACACCCCGATCCAAAGTGCGACCTCGACTACGTGCCTAATGAGGCGCGCCCCAAACAACACAAGAGGGTTCTAAGCAACTCCTTTGGTTTTGGCGGACAAAACGCCTGCCTCTGCATAGGAAAGTTCGAGTAAAAAGGCTGCCTGGCTCCATTGACCAGAAAAAAAAGAAGGGGGCGGCTCCGCCCCCCCTCAGACCCCCCTGCAAGGGGTCACGGACCCCTTCCTGCTTGAGCTCCTCTGTCTTTGGTTAAGCTATATCTACACTATGACCAGTTTGGTTTGTTTAACCATGTATAACCATATAATTTACAAAATTCCCAAAATACTATCTCATTTGTAGTGTAGTCCGATACGTTGGAACGCAACTGCATATGATAATTACCATTAATCATGGCAATATATCCTGTATAGCGTCTCCATTTGTTGTTATCAAAACTGTTAAATAATGCAACTGTGGCAGGGTTTAATCTTTCTCTTGAGTTATGAATCAATATTGCATCATTATATTCTGCTGCAAATTCATCAGTATCAAACAGCCTTTCTTTGTTTGTTTCCAGGTCATGTTGATGCAAAAGCAACTTACCATCTTTTAAGACAGCTTTTATGTTGTCTGTAACAGGATAATAGATGATATCACCATCTATATTTCTATCCATCCCCATAAAACAAGCAGCATCAACCTCCGCTACAGATAAATCGTCCTGCCCTTTTAAAAAAATATCTTTGAAATAAGAATTAATTGTAGAATCCGCAGGTAATAAAAATACATGGCTGTTTGTTTGCCACTTTGGATGGATAAAAAATGAGTTTTCTACTAACATGTATCCCATCCGTAAATAATATTTACTCATCAATCCCTCCTTAACATTTATTATATCTAACCTATCCCCTATATTATAGGCATAACTCCACACCTGATAAGTAAGTCTAGGTGCAAATCTATTTATTTCACATTCATATTTCTGTACTGCACATAATTTACTGGCAGAGGTTATAATATTGCGGTATCTGTCAATTAATTCAATTGGATAAAACTCTTCACAGTCTAATTTACCATCCCTGGCAAATGTTACAGTTAAAGATACTGCAGGTTCTTCATTAAACGTACAAGCAAAATAGATAAGAATACGCATCAAATATAGTCTTTGCCTCATCTGGACTGATATTAACACCCAAACTCTTTGTAAACGCTTCACTTCTTATATGCAAGACATCTTTGTAAAACGACTCATTACTTGTATTGTCTTGTTTTATTGCCAGATAACAACCTTTACTTTCGCCTTCGTAAATCAACCCATCTGATCTCATGTCCTACTCCTACACTTGCATTAGCTCTAAAATAAAGCATAGTGAATGATAACAAAAAAAAAACGGTTTATCAATAGTCTAATTTGTGTTATAGCCTGAGTGTTTCCTCTGGATGAATGAGAATGAAGGTTTGTGTATAATCAACCCGCCGTGAACACACCATTAAGGGGGCAAGAGGACGGAGTCCCTATTCTTTTTCTTCTTACCGTGAAAATCACATCGACGCAAGGGTTCATGTCACATATAGAGCATGTGTAACTCTGTTAAGCGTGTTTGCAGAACAGTACAGTCGCTGGGAAAGGCATAAAGATGCCTTAAATCCTAACACCCACGGTTGATGTAGCGCTACCGGCGTCAGCGTTGGTTACTTTGCCTTTACCGAATTACCAACCTGTCCACCCCCGCACAGCTAAAACATAGCTTTAGCCTTGACCCTGATAATCACTAAATGGTATATTACTTGTTAATAATGGAAGATTATCTAACAGTTGCCTTGGTACTTGTTACCGTGTTGGCACTCTTAAAGAAAAAGAGACAAATGGCCTCGTTGGATGGTCTTGATACCGGCGGTGGAGTAATTGCCTACCAAACATCAGCATAATGGGGTCAAGGGGGCTAGCCCCCTTCTTTTCTTTTTGATGTGGTCTCCTGCCCTACACGCGTAGTGTGACGGATTGAACCTCGACATAAAGATAGAGTTTGACAAGGCGGTCAACAAGAACAAGATAGCTATTGGCCCAAAGGGGCTGTATTACATAAATCCAGCATCCCTGACCCTGCTGCTTAAGGATACGGCCAATGGATTGTGGCATAACAGCGTGCAATCGGCCATCGACCTTGGATCACGGCTCTATGATATCCTCAATGGCCTCGAAAAGCTCATTGAGAGCGGATTAAAGGAAGCCATCAGGAAGAATGAGCCATTGACTATTTACCTTGAGGTGCCAGTGGAGTTCTATGCGCTGCCCTTTGAGCTTATCTACAACGGGGACTTCCTGCTCCTGGGCGCGGACATCCAGTTGATATGGCTTGTCAACAGGCGTGGGCAGACAAGGGGTAGGCAGACAAGGCGTGGGCAGATGAAGCTGCTCTTTATGGCCTGTGCGCCCACTGACCTGCCAGAAGACTTTGACTACGAGCGGGAAGAGGAGGAGATTGCCAGGGGTATCGAGAGATATCCAGTTGAGTTGACGGTCGAAACCACGGGCAGTTTGCGGGGTCTGCATGATACCATCGTTGAGGGTATGGGCTATGACGTCCTCCACATAACGGGAGCTGCCGCGATACGAAGAGACGAGGGGCCTATTGTCTACATGGAGGACGACACGGGCAACACGCAGCGTGTAACTCCCGATATGCTGTGGGAGTCAATCTACAGTTACCCGCCTCTGTTGTGCCTTCTTTCGGGCTGTTCTATGGCTGGAGTGGAAGGTAGCAATATCCAGAGGCCGTTTGCCTGGCAGTTGGTTGACAGGGGTATCCCGTTTGCCCTGGGATGGTCAGGGGTAGTCAAGGACGACGAGGCCACTAAGGTTGCGGTGGAGTTTTACAGGGCGCTGGCAATTGGCAAGGGCATTTACGATGCCGTCTACGCCGCCCGGAGGGTCGTCAGGGAGCTGCCCAAGGTGTGGGCAGGTCTCAGGCTCCTGTGCGATGGTACGTCCCCTACGCCGTTAGTCAAGCCTGGTCAGGCTCGCAGAGGCATCTCCATGCGGAGGGCAAGGCATGTGTATCTGAAAAACACAGGCATCAGGGTCCTCGAGGCAGGCTTTGTCGGCAGGCGTCTTGAGTTACAGCGGGCGATCAGGGTCTTGAGGGGTGAGACGGACAGGTATGGGGTCGCCTTTCATGGCCCGGCGGGGGTTGGCAAGAGCTGTCTTGCGGGCAAGGTCATCGAGCGCCTTAGCGACAAGGAACTCGTTACGTTTAAGGGGGTCGTCACTACCGGCGGTGTGATATCGGCACTGAGGGGCCTATTTGAACGAGTAGGCCTTGAAGTCGCCCGGGATATTCTGAAGGCGGAGATCGTCTACGGCGACAAGGTCAAGGGGCTCTTCAGGTCAGCATTTAAGGAGGTCGGTGTCATCATCTTGTTTGACGACTTCGAGGCCAATCTTGAGAGGGTTGGCAACAGGTTTGCCTTTGAGTGGTACGATAGTTGGATAGCAGGCAGCAAAGAGCCTGATCATCGGTATCTGGAGGAGGCGATTCACCACGCCCTTGAGGTGGGTAATGTCCGGGGCGCCTGTAGACATGCCGTTGCGGTGGGTGAGTATTACAACAGTAGGGTGTTATATCGTGAGGGGTTAGCGATACTGGAAGAGGTTGTGGCTAGGGTCTCTGATTCGGTAATCGTTGAGGCGAAAGAGAGTAAGGACGGGGGTGTCGCTGATTTGCTTGATCAGTATGCCTCTACATTAGACAGATTAGGCGATTCAAAAAAGGCGATTGACTTTCATGAAAAAGCCCTGGCTATCGTATTGGGATTGTATGGTGAAAAACATCAATATGTGGCTAATTCTTATAATAACATTGGAATCGCATGGGATTCGTTAGGAGACTTAAAGAAGGCTATTGAGTTTTACCAAAAAGCCTTGACTATAAGATTGGAAGTGCATGGTGATAAACATCCAGAAGTGGCTTGCTCTTATAACAATATTGGATACATATGTAATAATTTAGGTGACTCAAATAAGGCGATTGAGTTTCACAAAAAAGCTCTGGATATATGGTTGGAAGTGTATGGCGATAAACATCCACACGTCGCTTGGTCTTATAACAACATTGGAAACACATGGGTTTCGTTAGGAGACTCAAAGAAAGCTATTGAGTTTTACCAAAAAGCCTTGACTATAAGATTGGAAGTGTATGGCGATAAACATCCACATGTTGCAACATCTTATAACAATCTTGCCTCTGTATTTCGCACATTAGGTGATACGCAAAAGGCAACCCAATACGCTGTAAAGGCTAAGGTAGCCTGGCCCTAAGCAAATATAACAGGTATAAATATGAATAGTTGCTCTATATATAGATAAAATTGAGGTATACAATACATGAATTGTAAAACAACGCATAACACTTATGATGCTTTGATTAACAAATGGAACAATAGCATGGGGGCTAATTTAGAAGGTAAAATTACTCGTGTCGTAAATGACAAACAAACCGAGATAGCCAAATCGCTTGAACCAGCTAACACGCCTGAACAAACCCCAATCGTCCATGAGACTAGCGGCGAAATTTTAGCCCTCGTTGAGGAGTGCGTTGGTATCTTGGATTACGCCATAGATGCCCTGGAAAATGAGGATGATATCATTAATAGTGAAATTCAGATGAGTATGCTCCTTGCAACTGCCTTTGGTTTTGAGAAAATCAAGATCGATAACGAAAATCTATACACGTTGATCTCTATGTTGCAAATCGGCCTCTTTGTTCATAGAGATAGGGCATATTCCCTAAAAGAAATCAAAACCATCCACGAGGTGTTTAAGATCATCAAGGACAACTTAGATATGAACGCAGATATCCACGAAAAATGTGAAGATATCCTTTACGAAATAGGAATAGACCCATCCGTTATCTTCTATTATATGGATGACAAGGAATAGATATTGCCAATGGATAAAAAGCTCTTCTTCGATACAACAGCAGTTGTTGACTACATCTTTAAACCCAAAAAAAGAAACACAATAGAAAATATGATTGACAAAGAAAGAAACATAGCCACAACAAAATATACTCAAATGGAAATCAAAAAGGGCTATTTAAATAATTTGTGTTTATTGTACAATAAATTATCTGAAACTAATACTTTATCCGCTATCTGTAATTATCTTCATTCCATATCATATACACCTTATAGAAAAAACAGAAACATATTAAGTACCTGCTTGGAGACATTGGCAGATTTCTTTGAACAAAATGAATCCTCATTTGAAAAAATCCTAACTCACTTAAAAAGTTTAACTACCCCTGATGACGAAACAAACAAAAGAATAACCAGCCTGGAAGAAATCCTGAAACTATTAAATAATCCCCTCAATGACTTTAGTAATAAGACCCCCAACAACAAACACTGCTGGAATTGCACAGACGCCATTATCGCCGTCTCCGCCCCCAATGACTACGCTATCCTAAATAACAACACAAAACACTTCAACCCAATCTGCAAAGCTATAAACAAGGAAAGCATCACTTACCAGGATAAAACAAAAAAATGACGACCACGCATTATGGGGTCAAGGGGACTGGTCCCCTTGCGGGGGGGGCTGAGGGGGGGCGGAGCCGCCCCCTTCTTTTCTTTGCCTTCTTCTTGCCCGTCCTCTCGGGAGTGGCTCTTGCTTTGTCGTTTCCGAAGCCGGACTTGTACCCGCTGGCCTGGGTTGGACTCGTGCCGCTGCTGATCAGCATCAGACACCCGATGACATCGCCCAGAACGGCAGGGTTTATCATGGGTCTGACCTTCTTCTTCGGCACCCAATACTGGATATACCACTCCATTAACCACTTCGGACACATCCCCTTTGCACTAAGCATCCTGCTGGTTGCCACCCTGTGCGCCTACGAAAGCCTCTATACCAGCCTGTTTGCCACGCTCGTCCAATTCACCCACCAAAAGACAAAGCTGCCACTGAACCTGGCCACCGCTACCCTGTGGGTGGGAGGCGAATACCTGCGCGGTGTCGTTTTTACCGGATTTCCCTGGTCGTTTCTGGGATACACCCAGTACAAGGTTCTACCACTAATACAGATCGCCGATATCACCGCAGTCTACGGACTGTCATTTCTGATCGCCTACGCAAACGCCATCATCGCCGATATCATCGGCACAGCCCTCAAGATAAATCACGACGCAACCAAAACCTCAACGCGCAACCTGGCGATGGAGACCGTAATGTTTGCCGTCATCATGGGCTGTGTCCTGTGGTACGGCACCATCAGGCTCAAGGACGTCCAAAGAGGCGACCCCGTCACCATAAGCGTCATCCAGGGCAACCTCAGACAGGATATGAAGTGGGATGAGCACTATCGTGATTACTGCTTCAACCGGTATGAGACCCTAAGCTCCCAGGTCAAAAAGGACAACCCACAGCTCATCGTCTGGCCTGAGTCTGCCCTGCCGTTTCTATTTATGAGCGAGGAGGCATACACCACCCGACTCCTTGAGTTTCAAAAAACGCTGGGCACCTATCTGCTCTTTGGCTCAGACCTGGTCAGGGGCTATAAAAATAATAACACCATCGCTCTTTCAAATAGCGCCGTACTATTGTCACCCACTGGTAAAACACTATACACATATGATAAAATTAACTTGGTGCCCTTTGGTGAGTATGTACCACTAAAAGGCATACTAGGCTTTATAGACAAGATTGTTGTGGTCATTGGAGAATTTGTTAAGGGTAATAGACACAACGTTGCCAGGACACCTTTTGGCACGTTTGCAACCCTTATATGTTACGAGGTAATTTTTCCAGACCTGGTAAGGGAATTTTACAGATATGGAGGTGACTTCATTATAAACATTACAAATGATGCCTGGTTCGGTCAGACCTCGGGGCCCTACCAGCACTTTGCCATGTCGATATTTCGGGCCGTTGAAAATCGAAAGCCCCTTATCAGGGCCGCCAATACGGGGATATCGGCCTTTGTTGATAGTAGTGGACGGGTGTTGTCTAAGACGGAGCTATTTGAGACCATCACCTTGACCGGCACCGTAAACAAAGGTAGTTTCATCACGTTTTACACAACCTTCGGCAACGTGTTTGTTGCCCTGTGTAATATCCTTAATCTATTAATTGTGATAAAAATCATCAGACAATCGTTACGGAGGACAATAAATGATCGCTCAACTGGAATTAAAGGAAAAAATAAAACCACTGCGGGAAAAGGTCGAAGGTCTCAGAGGTTATCTTTGAAATAGAAAAACTCTCCAACGAAATAGACTCTATAAACAACACGTTGACAAGTAGTGAACACTGGTCATCACACGAGAAACTTACGGAGCTGCAGAGAAGGAAGTCGTACCTGCAGGACATTATAGACTCGTTTGATGACGTGAATTCTGATGTTACCTACCTCAACGACTCACTGTCTGTATTAGAAGAAGAGGATGGGCAGTTGTTTGTCAAAGAGATAGAGGACAAGCTACAAAGCACCGAAAAAAAGATCGATGACCTGCAGCTCAGACACACACTGTCAAACAAACTTGACATTTGTAACGCTATCATGGAGATACACCCAGGCGCCGGTGGTACGGAGAGCCAGGACTGGGCACAGATGTTGATGAGGATGTATCTGAGATGGGCCGAACGCACCGGATATAAGGCCGAAATAACGGACATGCTCGCAGGTGAGGAGGCAGGCGTTAAGAGCGTGACCATCACGTTTGAGGGCCCATATGCCTACGGGTATCTTAGATCAGAGGTTGGCGTCCACAGGCTTGTCAGGATATCTCCCTTTGATACCAACAAGAAAAGACACACCTCCTTTACGGCTGTGTTGATCTTCCCTGAGATAGAAAAGGACGTGGAGATAGAGATCAAAGAGGATGACATCCGGATAGATACCTTCAGGGCCTCAGGGGCAGGCGGTCAGCACGTCAACAAGGTATCCTCCGCGGTCAGGGTCACCCACTATCCAAGCGGCATAGTTATCTCATGTCAAAACGAACGGTCTCAACACAAAAACAAGGATCGGGCCATGAAGATACTAAAGTCAAGGCTATACGAAAGACAGCTCAAGCAACAGGATAAAACTATCGAGGGTATCATCGGTGACAAGAAGGATATCCAGTGGGGTAGTCAGATACGCTCTTACGTCCTGCACCCCTACAAGATGGTCAAGGACCACAGGACAGGGTGTGAGACCTCAAATACCGACTCGGTACTAAACGGTTATATCGATACGTTCATACGGGATTTTCTCTTTTTAAAGAAAAGCGGATAAGTCTACTCTTGAAATATATATATAATAAAAAAATAGTAGTAATAGTAGGCGGTGTTAGTATGTGTAGAGGGTACACAAAGGCAATAGAAACAGGGGGTTATGTTGTTTATAAAGATGTCAGGGATTTTGATGTTTATCTGGATCAATTGAGGATAACCCCTGATCGTGATCTTTTTAACATAATCTTAGTTACTTTAATAACAGGTTTAAAGGGGAGTTATTAACAATTGTTGATAACTTGTTTGTAAGCTATGGATATCGAAAAGATTTGGTACGACAGTCTTATGTTTGTACAGTCTCAGGTGAGTGAGTCCGTGTTTGAGTTGTGGTTTAAACCCATAAAACTCGTTGAACTAAACGGGACTGAGGCGGTGTTGTTGGTGCCTAATCGGTTTTTCAGGGACTGGGTAGAGGACAACTATCCCAGACTGCTTAATGAGGCATTGAGTGATGTGGTTTCAGGTCCGGTTACCGTGCAGTTCAGGGTAGATGCAGACCAGGGGTCTGAGCAGGTAAAAAAGGACATTATACTGGAAACTAAAAAGGTGAGGTTTTCAGGTAAGGGGATATACTTAAATGCGAAGTATACGTTTGAGAGTTTTGTGGTCGGGGCAAGCAATCAATTTGCCCATGCGGCTGCCCTGGCGGTGAGTGAGTCGTTGGGCCGGGCCTATAACCCGCTCTTTATCTATGGAGATGTCGGCCTTGGTAAGACCCATCTCATAAACGCCATAGGTAACAGGGTCATAGAGAGGTTATCTACGGCCATCGTGCTTTACGTCTCATCAGAGCAATTTACAAACGAGGTGGTCTCCGCAATAAGACACGAAAAGATGAGCGAGTTGAAGGATAAGTACAGAAGCCTCGATATGCTCCTGATAGACGACGTGCAGTTTATAGCAAACAAGACCCAGACACAGGAGGAGTTTTTCCATACCTTCAATGCCCTGTATGAAAAACAGAAGCAGATAATAATATCCAGCGATCGTCCCCCAAAGGAACTGGGGGCAATAACCGACAGACTCAAGTCCCGTTTTACGATGGGTCTGATAGCCGATATACAACAACCAACGGTGGAGCACAAGATAGCCATCCTGCAGCGCAAGGCGGAGGAACAGAAGATTCTATTACCCGATGACGTCACCTACTACCTGGCCTCACGCGTGCGATCAAATATAAGGGAGCTTGAGGGATGTCTCATTAAGCTGGCCGCACATTCAAACCTCACCGGCCACCCGATAAGCGTCTCGATAGCAAAGAACGTGTTAAAGGACCTGTTCTACGATGATATAAAACCCATCACCATTGACAATATCCAGAAGATGGTGTGCGAGTATTACGGGATAAAACTAATGGATATCAAGGCCAAGAAACGCACCAAGGAATTGATAATACCAAGGCAGTTGGCCATGTATATATCTAAACAACTCACGGACCTCTCTCTGGGCGACATAGGTAAGGCCTTTGGTGGTAAGGACCATGCAACGGTCATCTACTCGTGTAAGCAGGTAGATGCCAAGATGCAAGAAGACGAGGGGTTTAATAAGGTGGTACAACAGATCATCAACAGGATTAAACCATGAGAAGGAAAAAGAAAAGGGAAAGGGAAGAAAGAAAGGGGCGGCTCCGCCCCCCTTTAGAACCCCCTGCAAGGGGTCAAAGACCCCTTGACCCCATCTTTATCTTTTTTTACAGTGGGTAAGAACATTAACTATAGATGAAATTAAAAAAGGGGGTTTATTGATGAAGATCACTATAAATAGACAAGAGCTACACGACAAATTAGCCGATATACAGGGTATAGTCGAGAAAAAGACAACACTACCAATTGTAAATAATTTTCTGATAACATTTGGTACTCAAAAGAGCGAGATATATGCAACCGACCTTGAGGTTGCCCTAAAGGAACCTATCACTATAGAAGGTATACAAGAGGAACTGACGTTGTGTATGCCCGGCAAGAGGCTATTTGATATATCAAGGGAGGTCGAGGATGACCTGGAATTGCAATACGATGACTCGGGGTGGGTAAAGTTGAAGTCGGGTAAGAGCTTATTCAGGATTGCCTGTATGAACCCCGATGATTATCCCATCTGGCCAAAGCTCTCTAATAAAAAGACTATCACCATACACTCGGATACACTACTATCAATGTTTGAAAAGACCATATACTGCGCCGGAGAAAATGACCCCAGATATGCCTTCAATGGCGTGCTCCTACACCTGTCCGGCAGTCGCAAGAAGCTCCACATAGTGGGTACGGACGGTCACAGGCTCGCAATTGTCAGTCGCGATATGGATGTTGACTTTGAGGATGAGATCAAGGTCATAATCCCCAGAAAGGCTGTAACAGAACTCAAAAAGATACTGGCCACCATAGATGAGGAGATAGTAATTGATATAACAAAGAATCACCTGCTATTTAAGTTAAAAGACAAGGAGTTTCTTACACGGCTGATTGATGGCGCTTATCCCAACTACGAACAGGTTATACCGGCCAACAATGACAAGGTGGTTGCTATTAACAGGGATGAGCTTATCAAATGTCTACGAAGGATACTGGTCATAAGCAGGGATAAGACACGCATTATGAAGGTAGAGATAAGCAATAATATCTTTGGGGTCTCCGTCTCAGACCCTGAGATTGGAGAGGCCAACGACAGCGTAAACGTGCAGTATGAAGCAAAGCCAATTACGATGGGTCTTAACGCGAAGTTCTTGCTGGAGACATTACTGTCAATGCAATCTCCAACGGTAATTATGGAATTGTTGGATACCCTCAATCCAACACTCTTTAAAGAAGAAGGCTCCGATGACTATCGATGCGTCTTAATGCCCATGAGGATATAAGAATGAGGTATTATGGACAGAAAGATTAGAATTGAGAATTATGGGGTCAAGGGGACTGGTCCCCTTGCGGGGGAGGTCAAGGAGGGGGCGGAGCTGCCCTTCTTGCGGGGGTTAGGGGCGGAGCCCCTTTCTTCTTTCTTTTCTCCTATTATGGGCAGGTACTTAGAATAAAGGAGATTTTTAGATGAAACTTTTAACGGATGCGGAATTAATAGAAGAGCTCAAGAAACGCTTCCAGGAGCAAGAGAAGGCCCTGCATGACATGAGGATTATGACCAGGAAGCTGGAGTCTCTAAACAGAAAACTCCAGGAATCTGAGGCATCAAAGTCCAGTTTCCTTTCAAACATAAAAAACGAGATCAACAATCCCCTGACGTCCATCCTGGGTCTGTCTGAGCAGCTTATGAAAAGCACGGCAAAGACAAAATTAGACCCTGATGACATATCCACGATGGCAAGGCTTATACATGAAGAGGCCTTTGGTCTTGATTTCCAACTAAAAAACATCTTTATTGCCGCAGAACTTGAGGCCGGAGAGGCTCATATTGGTATATCCCTGGTTGACTGTGCTTCAATTATTAATGCTACCATAGATTTATTCAGACACACGGCAGAAGGAAAGGGGGTAACGATCAAACTCGTACATGATTGCGTAGAGGAAGAAGAAGCGGAGCCTTTCTTTAAGACGGACCCGGAGAAATTGCAAATAGTCCTGGCCAATCTCGTCTCTAACGCGATAGAATTCAGCCCCGATGGCTCAGAGGTAGACATAAAGGTGTGGAGAGAGTCTAGCGAATTGCGGATGACCGTAAAGGACCACGGCGTTGGAATAACTGAAGAAGAGAAACCGCTTATCTTTGACAGATTCAGGCAGATAGAAACTGGAAGCACAAAGACCCATAAAGGACAGGGCCTAGGGCTTAGTATAACCAAGGCCATTGTAGAGATGTTAAATGGGGAGATCATCGTTTCCAGCGCCAAGGGCAAAGGGAGTATCTTTTCGGTGTCTATACCGGAGTCAGACGTGACGGTCGATAGTGACGTCTTCTCTACCGATGGCAATGACTTTCTCTTTGATGAGGAAGGGGAATTTTAGGTGCGCCAATAAACATGGAATCTGACAAGAACATCTATGATCATTTTTTATATCCAGGCAATATCTATTTCCATAGAGAGCCTTGTTCTATCACCACGATCCTGGGTTCCTGTGTGGCGGTATGCCTGTGGGACCCGGTATTGAAGTATGGCGGTATGAATCACTACCTGCTTCCCCTATGGAATGGAGAGGGGTTGCCATCTCCGAGGTATGGAAACATAGCGATTGATAAGTTGATAGAAAAGATGCTGTCTTTGGGCTGCAACAAGAAGTCTTTGAAGGCCAAGGTCTTTGGAGGGGCTGCTATGATGCAACAATCCTCCGGACTTTTAAACGTCGGTGAGCGAAACATCATTGTGGCCGAGGATGTGCTTGCCGAGGAGGGTATCACTATTATGAGCTCGGACCTGGGTGGAAATCTGGGACGTAAGATCGTATTTAAGACGGATACGGGCGGTGTATTATTAAAGAAGGTAAAAAAGTCTACGGAGTGATTAGATAAATGGAAGGACGTTCTGATACCAATACAGATGAGATAGAGGGGATTATTGATGGCGGTGACTATGGAACCACCTCAATAAAGATATTAAAGGGGCTTGAGGGCGTACGTACAAGGCCATCCATGTACATAGGGACAACCGGTGTGGAGGGACTACACCACCTCGTCTATGAGGTGGTTGACAACAGTGTTGATGAGGCGCTGGCAGGGTATTGCAAGAACATAGAGGTCATACTTCACCACGATGGCAGTTGTACGGTTATAGACGACGGTCGTGGTATCCCTACCGACGTCCATGCCGATGACCCAATGGGCAGAACCGCCGCTGAGATTGTCCTGACGGAGCTACATGCCGGGGGCAAGTTTGACTCCAATGCCTATAAGATATCGGGGGGGCTGCATGGCGTGGGAGTGTCGGTGGTCAATGCCCTGAGCGAGTGGCTTGAGATGGAGATAAGACGCGACGGCAAACTCTTTCATCAGCGCTTTGAGAGGGGGATTCCCAGCAGCCCCCTTGATGTCGTGGGACAGACCGACAGGCGCGGCACCAAGATTGTCTTTAAGCCCGATAGCCAGATATTTGAGACGACCGAGTTAATCTTCGACGTCCTTTCTCAGAGGCTCAGGGAGTTGGCCTTTCTCAACAAGGGGCTGACCATTAACCTCAGCGAGGATATCGGTGATAAAAAACAGACCTTCCACTACGAGGGTGGCATAGTGTCCTTTGTGGAGCACTTAAATCGCAACAAGGTGCAGGTTCAGGACAAGCCATTCTACATCACAGGCCAGAGGGATACCACCTCGATAGAGATAGCCATGCAGTACAACGACGGCTATGCGGAGATGATATACACCTTTGCCAACAACATAAACACCAAGGAGGGTGGGACGCACCTCAGCGGTTTTAAGGCAGCCCTTACCAGGACCACCAATGCCTATGCTGCCTCTGCCGGGTTGCTCAAGAATGCCCCGCCGCTGTCGGGTGATGACGTCAGGGAGGGGCTGACGGCCGTTGTGAGCGTCAAGCTGACCAACCCCCAGTTTGAGGGTCAGACCAAGATGAAGCTCGGCAACGCTGATATCAAGGGGATTGTGGAGTCCATTGTAAACGATGCCCTTGGTGCCTGGTTTGAGGAGAATCCCTCTATGGGCAAGAAGATAATCGAAAAGGCATTGCAGGCCTTTCGTGCCAGAGAGGCCGCCAGAAAGGCCAGGGAGCTGACGCGGCGCAAGGGGTTGTTAGAGGGAACAGGGCTGCCTGGAAAGCTGGCGGATTGTTCGGAGAAGGACCCCGCGCAGAGTGAGCTGTTTATCGTGGAGGGCGACTCCGCGGGTGGTTCGGCAAAGCAGGGCAGGGACAGGAGGTTTCAGGCCATACTCCCCCTGCGCGGCAAGATACTAAATGTCGAAAAGGCGCGCTTTGACAAGATGCTCTCCTCCGATGAGATAAGGCTGCTCATAACCGTCCTGGGCACAAGCATAGGCTCGGATGAGTTTGACATCGCCAAGCTCCGTTATCACAGGATAGTCCTGATGACGGATGCCGATGTTGACGGGGCGCACATACGGACGTTGCTATTGACGTTTTTTTATCGTCAGATGCCGTCGATCATAGAGCGTGGGTATCTCTACATTGCGCAGCCGCCCCTGTACAGGGTCAAAAAGGGCAAGACGGAGAAATACATCCAAAACGACCAGCAGTTGCAAGAGATGCTCCTTGAGCTGGCCTCAGTAGACCTGGAGTTGACCCTAAAGTCCAGCACGGTAAAGGGCAAGGCCCTCATACCCTACCTGAAACGGTTGACTGGTCTTGAAAAGATCGTGCAGTGGCATTCCGCCCGTGGTAAAGATGCTCAGGTGCTTCTGGCGCTGCTTGGGATCGATAACCTCGCCCAGTGTCTGAGGGAGAAGGATACCTTTGATATCTTGCTCTTAGAGCTTCAGGAGGGATTTAAGGACGCGGAGTTTGTCGACATTGGCTTTGATAATGAGCATCAGAGTTACTCTGTGGTGATAGTCAGGGAAAACAAGAAGGTGCATCTCAATAGCGATTTTGTGAGGTCGCCGGAGTTCAGGGAGCTTGAGACATACTATCAGTTAGCCAGGGAGCTTGGGACGCCGCCCTACAAGATATCGGGGGGTGCGAAAGAGGGCGAGAGTTTCTTTAACACCACGACGGAGCTTTTGGAGTTTGTCATGAAGGTGGCCAGGAAGGGGTTATACATTCAGCGTTACAAGGGTCTTGGCGAGATGAACCCCCAGCAGTTGTGGGAGACGACGATGGAGCCTGATAAGCGCACCATGATGCAGGTGACTATCGATGACATGGTGGCCTCCGATGAGATATTTACGATCCTCATGGGAGACCAGGTAGAGCCGCGCAAGGACTTCATCACGAAGCACGCCCTTGAAGCAAAGAACATAGACATATAAAAAACAAAGGCAAAGACAAAGAAAGAAGGGGAGCGGCTCCGCCCTCCCCTCAGACCCCTCCCGCAAGGGGACAAGTCCCCTTGACCCCATAATTGGCGATCCTTATTCTTTGGCTCGATTGTTTTGTGTAGGCATGGGGGGGTAATGAAGTGAGGTGATTATGGGTTATGATGTCTTTATCAGTTATAATAGAGAAGACCGAGGCTTTGCTGATAAACTTGTAAGCGAGTTAGAAAATATAGGTATTGGGTGTTGGATTGACCGTGGAGAGATTGTTGCTGGTTTAAATTGGAGAGAAGAGGTATCTAAGACAATAACAGAAAATCCTAAACTACTGATGGTTGTTCTCTTGTCTAAAGAAACATTACAATCAAAGCGAGTTGCAGAAGAAGTCGGCCTGGCAGATGACAATGACCTTTATATGATACCTGTGTTCATTGAGAATGTTAAACTCAAGGGTGCATTAGCCTTGCCCTTGAATAGCAAACATAGGATAGAGGCTTTTAATCCTGATATTGATGTTGCCAATGAAATATGTGTTGCATTTAAAAAACAGAAATCTGCTCCCCCAATTCCACCCCCAACACCAAAATCTACGACTCCCCCATCACCTCCCACAAGGTTTGTGGATAACGGGGACGAAACTATAACTGACAGGTCAACCAGACTAGTGTGGACAAAAGACGCTAACCTTGCAGGTCGCAAAAATTGGCAAGGGGCATTAGACTATGTCGCCTCGATGAATAAGGGTACGGTTAAGAATTTTGGCTACACAGACTGGCAGTTGCCAACTATCCAGGAGTTGTATAGCCTTTGTAGGACGGATGGGACCACGACAGGTTTAACAGGTTTAAATGGAATTCTACATAGTGGCAAAAAAGGCTATTGTAACGGCAAGAAAGTTGATGTTGCATCATTGCTCACTGAGGCTGGCTTTACTAATGTGCGGTCTGGCTACTACTGGTCATCTACGTCATATGCTGGCAGTACGTCCAGTGCGTGGTTCATCTCCATGGTCGGTGGCCGCGTCTACGCCGACGTTAAGTCCAACAACGACTACGTTTGGCCGGTTCGTTCTGGACATTGAGGGCAAAAAAGCCCACGGCGCTGTTGTCAAACGGTTGCGGAACATGCTAACATAGAAGGTATGAAGGGAGGATTCTGACAATGCCAATGTTATTGGAATCGAGGGTTGATCGACTAGAGAACCTCATTGCGGAGGTGATCGAGCTTCACCGGGAGTTGGCTGCTCGGGTTGAGGAACGGGAGCGCAGGGATGCCGAGCGCGATCGGAGGTTTGAGGAGCAGGCTTAAACAGAATAAGGAAGCACAACAAGAGCAGGCTCGAAAGGATAAGGAAGAATGGCAAAAAGAACGTAAGGAATTAGAGAGGTCGATCAATAAAGTAAATGCCGATAATTCTAAACTATTCGGCACCCTCGTTGAAAACTTAATAGCGCCTGGAGCAAAACCCTTGATAAGACAATACTTTAAATGTGAACCTAATAGTTTTCGTGTAAGAGCCAGTGAAAAGCAAGGCGCTAATAACTGTGAGGTTGACATATTAATTATCTCTGAGGACAAGGCCTTCATGATAGAGGTAAAATCCAAACCTGATGGCCGGGATGTCAAGAAGATACTTGCTAAGGCAACAACACTGACAACCTTTTTCAAAGATTGCGCAGGGAAACAAATAATCCCGATGCTGGCAAGCACTTATGTTGATGAAGACATCATAACCTTTGCAACCAGGAAGGGCCTACATGTTATCGCTTACAGACAGTGGGAGTACCTCGACATACTCAATTTCGATGCGATAAACAAAAAAGACAAAGACACCTCCCATGATCTAAAAACTTAAGCACCCCAGGTAGCCTCATTTACCTAATGTACTCGCCCCACCCTCAAATATTGTTTTCTCGTTGAGGCTATAGATTTGAAAAAAGATTAGCAAAGAATAAATCAAATATGCTACCATATAAAAGTATGCAGTTTGCAAGCGATGTTAGAAAGAGGCAGGATTGTCTGACGATGTAGGGACATTAGAGCGTAGATTGCAGGAGCAGGGTGATGAGATAGTAGCGCTCAAGGCCCTTCTATGCCAAAAGTGTCATCTGGCAAGTGACCTGCTCAAGATAGGCGCTGCCCTGTCGGCAGAGAAGAACATAGAGGCCCTTCTGGAGATGATCGTCGTTGAGGCTATGAAGCTGACAAACTCAGACGGTGCAACCCTTTACATCAAGACTACCGATGACGTGGCCATCGCCTTTAAGATTCTGCAAAACCGTACCTTGGGGTTACAGATGGGTGGCACGAGCGCAAATGAGATAAAGTTTCCCCCCCTGAAGTTATACAACCCCGATGGTACCGTTAACAAGCACCTCGTCTCAGTATATGTAGCCCTGACAGGCACGACGTTAAACATCCCCGATGTCTATGAAATAGAGGGCTTTGACTTTCAGGGTACCAAGGCCTTTGATAAAAAAACGGGCTATCGTTCCAAGTCCATGCTTGTAACGGCGCTGAGAAACTATGAAAACGAGATAATCGGTGTCCTGCAATTAATCAATTCCCTGGACGATAAGGGCAGTATAATACCGTTTTCCTTGGAACATCAGGAGTTGACAGAGTCTTTGGCCTCACAGGCGGCTGTGGCCATCACCAATGCCTCCCTGCTCAATGACCTGAAGAACCTTATGGATGGCTTCATCAAGAGCATCGCGGGCGCCATTGACCAGAAGTCTCCCTATACGGGAGGACATATCCGCCGCGTGGCAGAGCTCACACTGGATATCGCCCAGGGCCTTACCAAATCAAACGACCAGAGATGGCAAGACTTTAACCTCTCCCAGGATGAGCTAAACGAACTAAGAATTGCCGCGTGGATGCACGATATCGGCAAGATATCCACCCCTGAGCACATAGTGGATAAGGCAACTAAACTCGAGAGCATATATGACAGGATTAAATACATAGAGGCAAAGTTTGAGATACTCAGCCGTGATATCGAACGGTTCTATTTAAAGAAACACGCCGAGATATCCTCCTGTGACGATAACGACAGGCAGGGACAACTGCAAAGACTCAAGGAGGTCTACGACGAGCGAATAAAAAAGATCGCCTCAGACCTTGACTTCCTGATGCTCGTTAATAAAGGCGGAGAATTTATGTCAGATGCCTTTGTCGATCGGGTAAAGGACATTGCCACCACACAGATTATCATCAATGGCGTACAACAAAACCTGCTGACCGAGGACGAGGTCAATAACCTGATCATCAGAAAGGGGACGTTGACAGAAAAAGAGCGAAATATTATCCAAAATCACGTGGTCTTGACGCACTCAATGCTTGCCAAACTACCGTGGCCCAAGAAACTCAAGGGCGTCTGTGAATATGCCGGCGAGCACCACGAAAAACTCGATGGTACAGGCTATCCTAACGGCCTGGAAGCCGACTCCTTATCCGTACAGTCAAGGATCATAGCGATCGCAGATATATTTGAGGCGCTATCGGCAGGGGACAGACCCTATAAATATGGAAAGAAACTATCAGAGTGTGTTAAGATAATAGGCATGATGGTCAAGGATAACCACATAGACAAAGATATCGTGGACTTCTTTATCCATTCAGGATCACTACAGAAGTACGCAAGGAAAGAGCTGAAGGATTATCAGATAGACCCCTTTACGTACAATGGCGTAACGTATGACTTTAAGGTGTAACAAAATAAAACCACAGGAGGAAACTGCAATGAAGAACATCGTAAAACTACTATCCTTTAACACGTTTATACCTGTCTTCTACCCTGCCCTGATGCTACCGCTTAGGGGCAATCGTAAGAAGGCTATCAACATGCTTGAATTTAATGCCGGCGACCGGGTCTTGGTCCCTGGCGTGGGGACGGGTCATGACCTGTCTGCCCTGCCCAAGGATGTTGTAGTTGAAGGCGTGGATATCAGCGACGTCATGCTCGGTATCGGAAAACTTAAGCTCAAGGTATTCGGCCTTGATAAGAACGTCAGACTCAAGAAAATGGACGCAGAAGACCTCTACTACGACGACAACACCTTTGACAAGGCCATACTCAGCCTCTTCCTGACGGTCGTCTTTAACCCCAAAAAGGCATTTGCCGAGGTCGTCCGTGTACTCAAGCCAGGAGGGCAGATACTCGTATACGACCACCTGTTCAGGACAGGCGACATCCCCCCCTCTGTGGCCAAACCCATAGACGCCGTCCTGAGCTATGGCTTTACAAGCGTCACAAGAAACCTCGATGACATCATAGAAGGACAACCCGTTACCCTCGACAAGGCCATAACTGGTGACCCCGTAGGGTTTATGAAGGCCTTCCTCTTCAAAAAAAATCGATAGCTTTTCGCCTTTACCAGATGCGTGTAAGTATTGGATATAATTAATAACATTAAGGATTGAGGATTATTGGGTCAAGGGCACTGGTGCCCTTGCAGGGGGGGCCAGGAGCGATAAAGAAGCAGCGCCGCCCCCCCTTTTTCTTTGGGCATAATATTTCTGCTATTGACAAGGATAAAATCATAAGGTTAAAATTCCAAATGATGATAATACTTATACACAGGCAGGATGCGTTGAAGTTTGCTGTGGTAAAGTCTGCACCTGGAGGCTATATAAATAACCCCAACATGTCTGGCACGCCTCTTGCCTCTCTCTCTCTCTCTCTCGGATAACACACCCCTTAATAAGCCTTTTTCCGTTAACCTCAATACTGTCTCTGCGCTTATGTCTTGTCTATTGACACATAAGCATGGGTGGATTTTGTTGTATTTGGGTATCTTCGTATTCTCTTGACTTTAGCCGCTTTGTACGAGCAGGAATAGTATCTGTCCAAGTACCGGCATTGCTGGTATAGAAATGAAATTCAAAGTTTTGGAGGAAGTTATGCTTGGTGTAAGTAGTAGATCAAGAAAAGTGTTGGCTATGTTTTTGGTTGTCAATATGCTGCTTTTATCGGTAGGCAATGGATATTGTGTAGGAGAAATTGGATCTAAAGTAGCGCATGCAAACCAGTATTTCTTTAAAGATGCACAGCATGTAGTTCCACATATGAGCGCACATGAGAATCAAAACGCTGTGGGTGTCAATAGCACTGGAGACAGCACTGGAGACAGCACTGGAGAGGTACATTTTAACGTTTTTAATAATTTAGCATGTCAAAACACACTTAGTCCATCATCAGTGCTATGGGGTGCTGACGCGGTATATTACAGTATTGCTGCTTCTGTTGGTGATTCTAATACACATAAGTCATTTGCTTATAACACTGGAAATTGTAGTAATTTGTATAACGGAGTAAGCTGTAATGGCGTTGAGTTGGCGGATGCAACCTTGTATAAAAACCAATATATAACCATGATGGTTAAGGTGATGAACCAACCGACTTGGCTTACGAGTTTTATTGAGTCTTTTACTTCATGGATAAATGCGAATCTTGTACAATTAATAAAGGGTTTAGTAGAAGCTTTAGTCGCTGCTGCAGCTGTTTATGTAAGTGGTGGCACAGCTGCTTTAGTGTTGGCGCCATTAGAAGAACAAATAGTGGAAGATTTAAAGTCAGCTGGTGAATATCTGGCAGCAAATACCAATAATAGTAACCAAGTAATAGGTACATTTCAGGTTGCAGCATTTTATGACGGTGCTAATTTAACTGTAGTTTCGGTTCCTGTAGTCGACAACTCTGTCTATTCTACACAAGATGTAGGAGTTGATGGTACTATTGGTCATATGGATCAAATGTGGTTTAGAAATAGTTCTGGTTCAACAACTTCACAATACTTTATGTGGAGTTACTACACTGTTGTGAGCCAGGAAGTTGATTGGGTGACAAATCCATCAAATAACCATCAGTACAAGATGATAGCATGTAGTACATGGGGCGGTTGTGAGGCAGCGGCAGCTACTCAAGGGGCTAATCTGGCAACAGTAAGGAGTAAAGCCGAGAATGACTGGATTGTAAAAACATTCGGGCTTGTTAATATGTGGATTGGCTTAAATAGTCAAGCTACACAGGACAAATGGGTATGGGTAAGTGGTGAGACGTCAAGTTATACTGATTGGGGAAGTGGTGAACCAAATTATACTTCTACTGACAGATGTGCCAACATTGACGTTAGTTATGATGGTACTGGACAGTGGGATAACACTGCATGCAATAATACTCAGGTAACTGAAGCTGTTATTGAATCAATATCTAAGCCCCAAATAAGCATAACCGCCCCTAAGGATAGTGAGGTTTTGACAGGCGGGTCTACTTACACCATCAAGTGGACAGAATCTAACTTGACAGCGGGTAATAATTTAACTGTTTTGTTTAATCCAGGGACAACAGGTTCAGTCTGGGGTTATGTGAAACAGAACTTGCCTGTTACCACACAATCATACGATTGGGCTGTTCCAAATGACGCCGATTTACCCAATGCGCAGGTATACGTCTGTAGTGGTAACTATCCTTTTGAAACATGTGACTCGAAAACAATCAGTATAAAGAAATCCACAAACACCTCTTCTTCATTCTGGACAGGGAACGGTTCGCTTATAAGCTATCACGGTCGCTTGTTGTCATTAGGGGCTGGAGTAGATTATCCTTATGCAATTACACAGGATGTCACTATGGCACAATCGTCAACAGGTCTGCCGATAGGCTTCTTCCAGTGGCAAGTCAACACAAATGGGTGTAGCAGTCTAAAGATTGATACATCAACCAGTGAAAAAAATGTTGACATTACATTAGGAACATGGAGCACGAGAGATACAGATATAACCTTCTCAAATGTTACGTTACCGGCTGTTATTAGTAATCCTAGTGGAGTAAAAGATGGAGATTGGTATGTTGTAATGGTTGCATTTAAGAACAAGGTTAGTTCCTCTGGCAGAGTAGATGTAAAATGCACAACTGAAGCAATAACATCTTCTTCCCCCACAGCCGCCTCATCTAATGCAGGTGCGCTGTATGATGGCAGTTATAAGTGGAATGGAAACGCCTCGGTTATTAGCCATATGTACAGAGGTCTTACCGGTAAAAGTGTTACAAGTATAGATTGGCCATTTGGCGTTTTTAAAGATATCACAAAGGTCAGCCCATCATCCTACAAACCGGTAGTGTTTTTCCAATGGCAGGTGTGGAATAGTGGATGCAACAAACTTACATTAGATGCACCAAGTTTAAGTAGTAGTGAGAAAAACGCCACTATCACAGTGAAGAATTGGGATTCAACTGGCTCTGTTGAATATGCTAGCAAGCAACTACCTTTTACCATTGATGCTTCAAGTGAAAGTGATGGAACATGGAAGATCATAGAGGTTAAGTTTTTAAATCCTGTGAGCACGGCCTCAGAGGTAAGGGCAAACTGCCCTGGATATTAGCCGACGATATCAAATGAATACACCCCGCCGCAAGCGGCGGGGTATTAAACCCAAAGAGATTAAAGGAGTATTAGTTAGAATGAGATTAAGAAGAGGACTTACGAGTAGTTACATAGTGTACATGTTTCAGGTGGTTGTGGCGTTTCTGTCAGTGTTGTGTATGTCAGCACAGTCAGCAAACGCAGCGTGTAGTGGAAAATCATGCTCTACGCTAACCGTGACTGTATCAGGAAGTGGTAAAGGCACGGTAACAAGCGCAGATAATGTGATAAATTGCTCAGGCAGCGGAGGTACTTGTTCTACCACCTACAACACCAGTACATCTGTTACTCTAACTGCGACAGCAGATACCGCTTCAAATTCAAAGTTTGGAAGTTGGAGCGGGGGTGGTTGCACAGGGACGACTTCAACCTGTACGGTCACGATGTCGGCAGATACGACTGTGACCGCCACGTTTAACGCAAGTGGGCCAACCCCAACACCTACGGTGACCCCAACCCCAACACCTACGGTAACACCAACCCCAACACCTACGGTGACCCCAACCCCAACACCTACGGTGACCCCAACCC